>DATLQY010001104.1:0-8316 GCA_035534975.1 Pirellulales bacterium | reverse complement strand
AGAACAACGGCGGCTACACGGCCTTGAAATTCGGCAAGACCTCGCCGTTGGTCTACGAAAAACTGACGTCGCCCCATCCCATCGACCTCTGCCGCTACCAGGTGGCGAACGGCTACATGGGACGCATCGGATTGATCAACTCCGGGGGCGAGTCGAAGGGCGCGGGCGACCTGGCCGAGGCCGTGCGGACCGCGATCATCAACAAGCGGGCCGGCGGCATGGGCCTGATCAGCGGCCGCAAGGCGTTTCAGCGGCCGGTGCCCGACGGTGTGGCGCTCTTGCACAAGATCCAGGACGTCTATCTCGACCCGAACGTGACGATCGCATAACGTCTAATCGAGGATCACCGTTCGCGGCGACTCACCTTCGTCGCCGTCGCGGCGCTCCCACTCGCGGCGCAGCTCGCTCAGCCCGTAGGCGCAAAGCTCGAACTCGTGGCTGAGCCGCTGTAGCACTTCGTTTTCGTCGCGGTGGGCGTCGGATTCAATCGTGCTGGCGATGTGGTAAGCGCGCTTTCCCTGCTGGCAGTAGTCGACGAAGTAATCGAGCCGGGGCTGCTTTTGCAGCCGCCGCAGTGCCTCCGGATAGACGCCGGCCCAGAACAGGGTGTAGTCGCCGATGTGGCGGTGGACCTCGCGGCGCGGTTCGCCGATCCGCGCTTCGGCCTCAATCAGCATTTCGGCCACCTCTTCCAGGCGGCGTCCCGATGGGTTTCGGACCTTATGGATCGTGTCGAAGTGGACGAACCGCGTTAACAGCGCGGCCACGTACTCGACCAACGGTGGGTCGGCGATCCCCAACCGGGTCTGGAACGTATATTCGGCCAGGCCGGCAAAGAAGCGGTTGAGCGGTACCTGGCTTCGTTTGAAATCCATCGGAATCGGCCTCCCACCGCCATGCAAGCCCGCGCCCACGCAAGCAGGTGCGGCGGCTATCCAGCGGCCCAAAACTTTTGCCAGGAGGGTGCTGTCATATTTCTTATCGGCAACCTCCTATTAAGTTTACGCACCGAATTCCGCGCGGCAAGGTTCGTGGCCCGCCAACTATGTCGGAATAGATGGAAAAAACCGCATTTCCCGCTCACTTCTCTCGCTCCCGCAGCGCCGCCAACAACTCCGCCGTGTAATCTCCGACTTCCCGCAGCACTTCGGCTGGCGGCCGGCTGGCGGCGGTAGCGATTCGGCGCACCAGCGCCGATCCGACGATCAGCCCGTCGACCACCGGCGCCAACAGCCGCACGTGCTCCGGCGTACTGATGCCGAAACCGATGCAAATGGGCGTGGAGGTCCGCTCGCGCAGCCAACCCACGTCGTCCAAGAGCGACTGGGGAAGGCTCGTCCTCTCGCCGGTGGTACCCGTTACGGAAACGTAATACAAGAAACCGGTCGAGCTGTCGGCGATCCGCCTTGCTCGTTCGCGCGGCGTCGTGGGAGCAACCAACTGGACGAGGCTGAAATCGGCCCGGCGGCAAACGGCGGCCAACTCGCCGGCTTCCTCGATCAAGAGATCGGGCACGATGGCGCCGGCTACGCCGGCCGCGCGGGCTTCGTCGACGAAGCGCGCGAGGCCGTGGCGGTGGATGATGGCATAGCTGACCATCGTCACCAAGGGCGCGGCGGTCCTTGGGCTGGCGCGTCCGAGCATATCAACGATTTGCGCCAGTTTGATCTTGTTTGCGAGGGCCCGCGTGTACGAAGCCTGGATGACCGGTCCGTCGGCGATGGGGTCGCTATAGGGTATGCCGACTTCGCAAAGGTGGGCGCCGCGCGCGACCAGTTCGGCGATCACGGCGGCCGTGAAGTCGAGATCGGGATCGCCCGCCGTGACGAAGGGGACCAGGGCCTTCTGGCCGGCGGCTCGAAGTCGAACGAAAAGTGCGTCGATGGAAGACATGGAAATAGGGTACAGGTTACAGGGAACAGGGAACAGGGGGAGGAGCATGCTTTGACGAGCGACGGCGAAAAGCTAGGATGAATTAGGATGTGGGGAGCGAAGGATGGTACAATGGAATTGCGGTTCTGGAACGATCCAGAGACGGGCCTGCCACATGTATTCGTGCATGGCATCAGCGAGGAGGAAGTCCGGCAAGTGCTGAGTCGGCCCGGTTTGGACTACCCCAGCGATCGGGATTCCCGAATTCGCCTGGGCCAGACCGCAAACGGTCGCCATCTCAAGGTCGTATACGTACCGGACGAAGACGCCACCAGCGCGTTCGTAGTGACCGCCATTGAATTGCGGGGGAAAGGGCTAAAGGCGTACCGCCGAGCAAAGCGGAGGAAAAAACGATGAAGAAGGGGAATCTGCCGCCAGGCTGGACCGAGAAAGACGTCCGCGCGCTTGCGGCACGACACGATACGCAAACGGAAGGGGAAGTGGAAGCTGAAATTGAGGCGGTTCTATCCAAGGAGAATCAGACACTGATGGTCGTGCCCACCGAATTAGTGCCGGAAATCCACAAGCTCCTTTGCCGCAAACGCACCGCGTAAAACGCCCGCGACGACGCTTCAAAATTGACGTGGTGCTTCTGAGCGGCGCGCGGGCCGAGCGGAATGTCGTCTTTCGCTCCGCGAAAGGCCGTTCTTTCGCGGAGCGAAAGGCGACGATATATTCGGGGCTACGCGAACAACGCCCGCACCGCTTTCCCCTGGCCGTCTTCGGTGGCGTAGAAGGGACGCTTCTCGACTTCGAACGCGGTCTTGGGGTTGATGCCCATGGCGGTGAAGATGGTCGCGTGCATCTCCGCGACGGAAATGGGGTCCTCGACGGCGAGGCATGGGCGTTCGGCCGCGCTCGCGCCATGGAGATACCCTCGTCGCATTCCGCCGCCGAACATCACGATCGACGACGCACCGGTGAAGTGGCGGTGCAGGCCGTAGTGCTTTGGTTCCTTGAGTACGTCGGTCGGGGCGGTCGCCTGGTCCTGCGCGTTCGAGCCCGGCACTCCCTCGATGATCATATCGCGGCTGAACTCGCTGGCGACGATCACCAGCGTGCGGTCCAACAGCCCGCGCGCTTCGAGATCGAGCACGAGCTGCGCGATCGGGCGGTCGATCTCCTTGTGCAGCCGATCGACCGTCTGGTGCCCGTCGGCATGCGTATCCCAATGGATGAAAGGGATGTACTCCGTCGTGACTTCGACGAACCGGGCCCCGGCCTCGACCAGGCGCCTCGCCAGCAAACATCCCTGCCCGAAACGGCCCGTATCGTACTTTTCGTAACTTTCGCGCGGTTCCAGCGCGATGTCGAAGGCGTCGCGCTCCGGCGAGCCCAGGAGGCGATAGGCGTTGTCCAACGACCGCAGCATCGACTCCTGATGGTAGTCGCTCGCGTATTCGCGCTGCGGCGATTGCTCGACCAGTTTACGGAAAAGTCCGTAGCGCTTGCCGAACCGGCCGGCATCCATTCCTTTCGGCGGCCGGACCGCCTGCGCGGCCTCGTCGGGAAACGGCGCGTTCATCGGGCCAAACTCGCTGCCGAAGAACCCGCCCGTGGTGAACGCCTTGATCTCTTCGTTCTCACCGATGCCTTCCAGCCGCTGACCGATGTTGATGAATGGCGGCACCACGGGGTTGCGCGGGCCAAGCACGCGCGCCATCCAACTTCCGATGTGCGGGCAGGCAACGGTTTGCGGCGGAACGTAGCCGGTGTGCCAATGGTACTGGTGGCGCGAATGGAGGATGTGCCCCAGGTCGGGCAAGACGTGCGAGCGAACCAAGGTCGCGCGGTCCATGACTCGCGCGATGTGATCCAGTCCCTGGCAGATTTTGATCTGATCCACCGCGGTGTCGATCGCCGGAAACGTGCTCATCACCTTCTCGACCGGCGTTCCGATTTCGAAAGGATGATAGCGTTTGGGGTCGAACGTCTCCGGGGCCGCCATGCCGCCGGCCATCCAAAGCAGCACGCAAGCGTCGGCCGTGGGTCTTGGGTGTACGAGTGGCTCGTCGTCCGAGGCGCAAAGCAGTCGTGGCTCGTCCGCCATCCACGCGGCGGCGGACGCGGCGGCAAGCTGCTTGAGGAAGTCGCGGCGAGCTTGTCGAATCTCAGAATAGGATTCCATAAAGTTGGCTTTCCGAATGTTTCAGGCCACCACACCAACCCGCAGCGCAAGCAAGGATCAACGGGTACGCATCAAAGCCAAAAACCAAGGACGAATGACCAAGAACCAATGACATCACCTCAGTAACTGAAACTCCGGCAACATGAATACCGCCCACAACAAGTCCTGGATACTCTGTTCATCGGGCCGCGGCCCCAACGCCTCGCGAGCCAGTGTGAGCTCTCGCTCGGTGGGCGAACGTGAGAGCGCGAAGCGGTAGAGCCGGCTCGTGAACGCATCCGGCAATTCGAGCTTCGCCGACAGCCGCTTGGCCCCACGCTCGAGTGTCTCGGCCAGCACCTGCCCGTTGGCCAGCTCGATGGCCTCCAGCGTGGTCAGGTCTTCAGGGCGCATGGTGACGATCTGGTCGCGGTTCGGCCGGCCCAGCGACCGCATCAGGACGTCGCTTTTCATGAGGCTCGCCCTGACCATGCGCGCCGGACCGCCGGCTGATTGCGTTAAGACAGCAAGACACGCTTCGCCGACGCGGCCCGACCAGACGGCGGGATTCTCGACGGCCGCGGCGGGCTTCCAGTCAGCCGGATCGGGCTTGAATTCGCCGCGGTCATTGGGAAGTATCGCCGTCCATTCCCAGGCGGTGTCGCTGGCGATGGTCGCTACCCCGCCTTCTGGAAACCGAATGCGAGCTTCGAAGAAAAGCCCGGCCGGGTTAGGCGCGCCGCCGCCGTTTTTCGCCACGATCACCAACTCATTCATCCCGGTTCGCAAGGCAGGCGCCAGGTCGACGGCTTCAACCGTTTCCCAGTTGTCGTCCGCTTGCACCTTTCGGCCATTGGCGAAAAGCACGTACTCGTTGTCGCAGGTAATCGCGGCCACGCTCGCAATCGGCGCCGCGGAGAGCTGGAAGCGGCGCCGCATGGTGATCGTCTCGCCGGCGGGCGAAGCTCCCGAGGCCGCCGCATAGGACCATATCCATTGGCCCTGGAGCCGTTCGGCGCCGAAGGGCGCGCTCGTGGGTTCACTGGGCGGTGTTCTGCCGCGGAAAACCACTGCATCGGGTTTGACCGGCGCCGCGCCGGTGACTTGCCAGATGGCGTCGACAAACTGCTCGGCCGACAATCGCCGCGCCTTTGGGCCGTGAAAAACGTACGCGCCGCCTTCCGGCTTTTCATTGACCGGAGGCGTTCGCGCCTGGTACGTTTGCGACGTGCAGACCAGCTCGATCGTGAGCTTGAGATCATGGCCGCGGTCGGCGAAGTCTACGGCCAGGTAGTCGAGCAGGTCATCGCTCCAGGGTTGGGTGTGCATCGCATCGACGGGGTGTACGATGCCGCGGCCCATCAGCCGCTGCCAGATGCGGTTGACGATCGTGCGCGTGAAGCGGCCATTGTCGGGGTGAGTCATCAAGGCGGCCAATTGCTTCAGGCGCTCGGGCTGCGGCGCGTCGGGCTGAATCCGCCCCAACTCGGGGAAGATCCAGGTCGGAGTGCCCTGCTCGCCCATCGGCTTGTCGCAGCGGTAGATCGGCAGCGGCTGGGCCGCGTAGATGGCGGCGAGACCGTAGGCATCGGCCAGCTTCCAATGGTCGATGAAGCTGTCGTGGCACGACGCGCACTTCATGTTGATGCCGAGGAACGACTGCGAAATGCTCTGCGCGAATTGGACCTCCGGCGCCTGGCTGGCGCTCACGTTTCCGCGCCAGCGAATGCCCTGGATGAACCCTTCCGAATCGGGCGACGGCGCGATCAACTCGCGGACGACTTGATCGTAGGGCACGTTTTCGACGAGTACCCGGTAGAGCCAGGCCGTGATTTGCTTGCGTCCGCCGGTGATGAAGCCTGTCCCCGTGTAGTCGTTGCGGAGCAGGTCGTTGAAGAACGTCAACCAGTGCTCGGCGTAGGCGACGTCGTCGGCGAGCAGCTCTCGCACCAACCGCGTGCGCTTGTCCGGGCGCCCGTCGGCGAGGAATTCGTCGAGTTTTTCCGGTTCGGGGAGAAGCCCGACCACGTCGAGGTAAACGCGCCGCAGAAAGGCCGCGTCGGAGATCGGCCCCGGCCGCTCGATCCCGTGCTCGGTGAGGTAGGCATCCACCAGCCGATCGATCGGATTAGTGCGTCCGTCGACCGCCGGCGGCAGCTCCTGCCGGCGCGGCTTGAGGGGCGGCTCGTAGGAGGGCGGCTCGAACGAGAACCCGTCCGTCCACGGCACGCCGGAATCGATCCAGGCGCGCAACAAGGTCACCTTTTCCGCCGCGACCTGCAGCCCTTCGGGCGGCATCCGCAACTCGGCCTGGTCGGTCGTGAGCCGATCTACGAGCTCGCTTTGTGCGCTCTTGCCGGGTACGACCACGGCGCCGCTCTCGCCCCCGGCCAGGAAGGCTTCACGTGTGTTCATCGAGAACCCGCCCTTGTTCTTGTCGCCCGTATGGCACTTGGCGCAGTAAGCGCGTAGAATGGGCACGATGTCGTGCGCGAAGTCGACCTCCGCCGCCCGCACAGTAGCGGCCGTGACGGGCGGCAGGACGATCGACAGGACGCAGGCGGTGATGAGTTGGGTTCGCATTGCGGTACTTACGGAAGCAGTCGTCCCCTGCGTAAAGTCAGTGTCACCGAAAGTGCGTGACTCGACAGCGCAAGGCGCTGCCCTGGGAACCGTCGCGATTCAAACGGTCATCAGCCCCGATGAAATGTACTCCTCCGCCCTCCCTATGGCAACCATACGACAACGGGGTTGCCACATTCCGATCAGAGACACGGCAGGGCCCACTTGTCCACCCGACGCGGCGGCCGCGGCCAGCGCCATCAAGGCGACGTTCGCGCACAGGGTGTACGGCCTCAGCGGCACGCTGGTCGACGCCGCGGAAAGTGGGCGAGTTCGTTGTTGGATCATGCGTCGAGTATAGTGGTGGGTGGAGGCGGAGCGTAAGCGATGCACCGGCTAGATGGCGACCGGGGCATCGCTTAGGCTCTGCCCAAGCCACCGTGAATGTCTCACCGCGTGAAGTATAATCGCAAACCCAAAATCACCACGTGCCCCACGACCATATCCATTTCGTCACCGGCCGTTTGGCGGAGTTTTCGCTCCGCAACGTGTTGGCCGAATTGACGCCGCGGGCCGGCTTCGAGTATTCAATCGATGTGCTGCCGATTACCGTGGCGGCGCTGATGACCCCCGAGTGGATTGCCCGACGGATTGCCGTACACCCCGCCGCCACGCGAGTGCTGCTCCCAGGCTATTGTCATGGCGACCTGGGCCCCCTCAAGAATGTCGCGCGGATCCCGGTCGAGCGGGGCCCCAAGGATCTGCGCGAACTGCCCCG
The DNA here is from genome assembly GCA_035534975.1 of Pirellulales bacterium. Taxonomy (GTDB): domain Bacteria; phylum Planctomycetota; class Planctomycetia; order Pirellulales; family JAICIG01; genus DATKSN01. Next base: position 937 of record DATLQY010001104.1, on the reverse strand, counting down.
GTTCTTCGGCCGTGGGCAGTCCGCCGACGAGGATTACGGCCGCCACGATATCCAGATTCTAGCCGAAATCAATCATTGCCCGCGCCTCTCGCGGGCGGACATCCTCGCCCAAGCCGCCACGCTGGCCGCCGATGGCGCCGACGTGATCGACATCGGTTGCGATCCGGGCGACGCCTGGCCGGGCGTGGCCGACACGGTCCGTGCGCTGCGCGACGCGGGGCACCGAGTCAGTATCGACAGCCTCAACCCCGACGAGATCGAACCGGCGGTGCGCGCGGGGGCCGAACTGGTGTTATCGGTCAATTCCTCGAACCGCGACCGGGCGGCCGATTGGGGTTGCGAAGTGGTCGTCGTACCTGACGTGCCCCAGACGCTGGCCGGGCTCGACGATACGGTCGAGTGCCTGGCGGCGGCGCGCGTGCCGCTTCGGATCGATCCGGTGCTGGAGCCGATCGGCTTTGGTTTTGCCCGCAGCCTCGCTCGCTACCAGGCCATCCGTGACCGCTATCCCGACGCCGCAATGTTGATGGGCGTCGGCAACCTGACCGAGCTCACCGACGCCGACTCGGCGGCGATCAACGTGTTGCTGCTCGGTTTCTGCGAGGAGCTGGGCATCGGCAGCGTGCTCACGACGCAGGTCATCCCCTGGGCCGCCAGCTCGGTGCGCGAGTGCGACCTGGCGCGGCGGCTGGTGTTCTACGCGGTCAAGCGGCGATCGCTGCCCAAGCACATCGAGCCGCGACTGGTCATGCTCCGCGACGCGGCGGTGTTCGAGCACGGCCCTGGGGAGCTGGAGCGCTTGGCCCTCGAAATCAAGGACCACAACTACCGGTTGTTTGCCGAAGAGGACCAATTGCATGTGATTGCGGCCGGTTTGCACCTGCACGGGAACGATCCGTTCGAGTTGTTCGAGCGGTTGCAAGCCACGGGGGCGAAA
>DATLQY010001103.1:0-5306 GCA_035534975.1 Pirellulales bacterium | reverse complement strand
AAGACCGAGCTGGCCATGGTCTTCCAAGCGCGTGGCTTGCCCCGCGAGGCGGAGCAAAAATACCTGGAGGTCATCGCGCTTTTCGAAGGACAGGACAAGGCCGCTTATTCGCTCGGCGGCGGTTACGAAGCCTTGGCCCAGCTTTGCGAGGCGGAAGGCCGGACTGCGGAAGCAATGGAGGCCCAGCGCAAAGCGATTGCCGCATGGGAACAACTCGCCGGCGAAACGCACGAGCCGCAGTACCGCTTCCGCCAGGCCTGGGCCAACGAGCGCCTGGCCGCTCTGCTCGTGCGCGCCAAGGAAAGTGCGGCGGCACAGGAAGCATATAACAAGGCCGTTGATGTCTTGGAGGCGTTCGTGCGCGAACAACCGGATCACGCCAACCATTACTTTAACTGCGGCCTCCTGCGCTCGGCGTTCGCAAGCGAGCTATCCACGGCAAGCAACTGCGATTCCGCCCAAAAGGAATTCCATGAAGCCATCGCCGCCTATACCAAGGTCATCGAACTGGCGCCCAATAACGCCCTGGCGCAGAACAATCTCGCCTGGTTGTACGCCACTTGCCCGGAAACCGAGCTGCGTGATCCAGCAAAGGCGGTCGCCCTGGCCAAGAGAGCCGTGGAGTTGCGGCCGACGGACGGAACAGGTTGGAACACGTTGGGAGCGGCCCAATACCGTGCGGGCGACTGGCAGGCGGCGGTCGATTCGCTGACCAAGTCGATGGAACTTCGCTCGGGCGGCGACGCCGAGGACTGGTATTTCCTGGCGATGTCCCACTGCCGCCTGGGCAACGTTGACGATGCCCGCAAATGGCACCAGCAGGCGGTCGAGTGGGTGGAGAAAAACGGGCCACTGCTGGCGGGCAACCGACAAGTGGCGGACGAGCTGCGCCGCTTCCGTGCCGAGGCCAGGGAATTGCTGGGTGGCGAAACCAGCATGAATCCGTAACGCGTGGCACCGAGGCGCGGGCGCGGCGGGGTGCAAAACGAATTAGGGGCGGCGTGGGACCAGCCTGGCCTGCGCAAACGACGGTCGTGTGGCATTGGGAGCGTTATGCCGGTTTTGTTCCGGCACGACGGGCCTTGCTCGGCTGGACACGGGACAGGACTTGTCGCCGATGCCGCGTTTGCCACCAGCTTTAGCTGGTGGTTAGCGAGACTCAAAACCTATTCTTCCTCAGCCGGCTTTAGCCGGCTTGGCGTTGCCTTCAGGCCTTATGGCTGAAGCCGAGCCAAGCCGGCTAAAGCCGGCTGAAAAACTAACTCACTTGGGCCTGGAACCACCAGCTAAAGCTGGTGGCAAGCGCGGCGGACATTGGAGTCGCGCCGCGGAACAAAAACTGCCCAAACGACAATCCTCAATTTCGACTCAAACGTCCCTCGTTTGCCCAGCGCAGGCCCAGCTCTCGGATTTTTTCGCATTTTTCGCGCGCAGCACGCCTCCCTTTTTCGCACTGTATTACGGGGCCAAAGCAAACGGACCAATTTCCGAAAGGAGACCTACCATGTCGCTGTTTTCTTGGCTGCGAAACCGGTCCTCGAATTCCCCCGCCCCGCACCGGTCACCGCGCCGGCCTTCAACACGTTGCTTCCGCCCGCGGCTGGAGACGCTTGAAAGCCGGGCCATGTTGTCGGCCTACACGGCGGCCACCGCCGCCGACCTGATCGCCGACATCAACGCCGCCAACAAGGCCGGGGGAGCGAACAGCATTACGCTGACCGCGCCGACCAGCTCGCCCTACGTCTTGACGGCGGTGAACAACAGCACGGACGGCCCCACGGGAACGCCTGAGATTTCCGGCGGCACAAGAAAAGTGCCAGCGGACAACCTGACCATCGTCGGCAACGGCGACACCATCGAACGCGGCACCAACGCGCCTTTCCGCCTGTTCGACGTCGCCACTGGTGGCTCGCTGACCCTGGAGAACCTGACGCTGGCAAACGGCGTGGCTTACGGCGCGGGGTCGGCCGCCCAGGGCGGAGCCGTGCGCAACCAGGGCACTCTGCTTCTCAGCCAGGTAACGGTCGGTGGCAACGAAGCCTTGGGCGTGTTCTATCAGAGCAAGAAAAGCAGTTCCTCAGGTGACGCGGCCGGCGGCGGCATCTGGTCCAGCGGGGCCCTCACGGTCGAAAATCAAAGCGTTATCCATTCCAACACCGTCAGCGGGGCGGGCAATGGCAACGCCTACGGCGGCGGCATCTGCTCCAGCGGCGCGCTCACCGTCGAGAACCAAAGCGTCATCCAGTTGAACTCCGTCATCGGCGCGGGCACTGGCAGCGGCTACGGCGGCGGCATCGCCATCGTCGGCGGCACCGCCGACATCGACAGCACCACCATCGGCTCCTTCCCGTCGCCGGCGGAGACGTACGGAGGGAACTCGGCCCTTGGCGGCTACCAGAACGACGGCATCTATGCTCCGAACGGCCCGGGAGCCGGCTACGGCGGCGGCATCTACGTGGGTGCCGGCACCGTCACACTTACCAACGACGTCATCGAGGGCAACTCGGCCGGGTCGTACATCGACATGTTGTTCGAAGGTTTCGATGACCTGGGTTACGGGGGCGGAATCTACATCGCCAGCGTGGCCACGGTCTACCTCGACACCAACACCCTAATCCGCGGGAACACCGGTTTGGCGCCTAGCGCAACAACCGACATCTACGGGCAAGTCACGCTCCTGGCGTAAGCGGAGCGAAAGCGAGTTAACCACGCCAGAATTTGATGGCATTTTTCGCGCGCAGCACGCCCCCAGTTTTCGCACTGTAATACGGGGCCAAAGCAAACGGACCAATTTCCAATAGGAGACCTACCATGTCGCTGTTTTCTTGGCTGCGAGCCCGGTTATCGAATTCCCCCACCCCACACCGGTCGCCGCGCCGGCCCGCAACACGCCGTTTCCGTCCGCGGCTGGAAGCGCTGGAAGGCCGGGCCATGCTCAGCACGCTCACGGTGCTCAACAATGCTGACAGCGGACATGGCTCGCTGCGGGCCGAAATCGCCGCCGCGCAAAGCGGCGATACCATCGTCTTCGCCCCCAGCCTCAATGGCCAGACCATCGCGCTTTCCGGCGGCGAGTTAAGCATTACCAAGGGCCTGAACATTGAGGGGCCGGGCGCGGGCGAGCTGACGATCAGCGGCATCGCCAGCGTCGGCGGCATTAACTACCTCTCGCGCGTGTTCGAGGTCAATGCCAGCCAGTCGGTCTCGATCAGCGGACTATCCATCGTCGACGGGCGTGGCGGGCCAAACGGCGGCGCCATTTTGAACCACTCGACGCTCACCCTCAGCAATTGCGAAATCGAAAATAGCACGGCCGAATACGGCGGCGCCATCGACAACGCGTCAACCGGCACGCTGACCATCAGCGGTTGCGGCATCTACAACAACCATGCCCTCGATCTCGGCGGTGGCATCCGGAACCTTGGCACGATGACCGTCAGCGGCAGCAACGTGGGCTACAACTACGCGAACGCCGATGGCGGTGGCATCGACAACCAGGGCCGGCTGAACGTAAGCACCAGTACCTTGTCGCAAAACTCCACCTACGGTGACGGCGGCGGCATTTACAGTTGGGTCGGAAGTGCCGGCGTCACGCTCACCGGCTGCACCCTCAGCAACAACAGGGCAACCGTGGGCCAAAGCGATCCCTGGGGCGGAACCGTTTACGGCGGCGGCGCGCTGTACGTCTCTAATTACACCACGGCCACGCTGACCAACTGCACGCTCGCCAGCAATACGGCCACGGACGGTTACGGCGGCGGGATCGACGTCGTCGCAAACGGTAGGGCTACGTTGCTCAACTGCACGCTCGCGCTTAATTCGGCCGGCCACGGCGGCGGCATCGCGAGTAACGCCGCGTTTACCTTGGGCCTCACCAACACGATTGTTGCGGAGAATCTCGCAACGACTCACATCGGCCCGGACATCTATGGCGCCGTCACCACGGCCGATCACAACCTGGTGGGCAACGGCGCCGGAGAAACCGGCATCGTCAACGGCGTGAACGGCGACATCGTGGGCGTCAATCCCATGCTTGGCCCGTTGGCCAACAACGGCGGCCCGACCGAGACGATGGCCCTGCTGGTCGGTAGCCCGGCGATCGGCCAGGCTGACAACGCCGCCGCCCCCGCCACGGACCAGCGCGGCGTGACACGCCAGGATGTGCCCGGCGAGGCCACGGACATCGGAGCGTTTGAGTTTTGATCGCGTACCTCGTGTTTCTCGCACTGTATACTGAGGACGGTGTAAAAGGCGTAAGGCGAAAGGCGTCAGACGTTAGGTAAATGCCCCCGACGCCTGATGCCTAACGCCTAACGCCTAAAAAAAGCCATGAACACCTGGAACCCGCGAGCGAACGAAATCTTCCTACACGCGCTCGAACTCGGCTCGAGCGAAGAGCGCCGGCGCTGTCTCGATGCTGCCTGCGCCGGAGACGATCTCTTGCGCGCCGAGGTCGAGGCACTGCTGGCGGCCGCGAATCAGGCCGGCAGTTTCCTCGAGTCGCCGGCCGTCGCACCCGCCCTGGTCGCTACCGTCGAACGGCCGATCGCGGAGCGGCCGGGCACCATGATCGGGCCGTACAAGCTGCTGGAGCAGATCGGCGAAGGCGGCTTTGGCATTGTCTTCATGGCGGAGCAACAGCAGCCGGTGCGGCGCAAAGTGGCCCTCAAAGTGCTCAAGCCGGGCATGGACACCCGGCAAGTCGTTGCCCGTTTCGAAGCGGAGCGGCAGGCCCTGGCCCTGATGGACCACCCCAATATCGCCAAGGTGCTTGATGCCGGCCAGACGGCGAACGCCCGGCCCTATTTTGTCATGGACCTCGTCAAGGGCATCCCCATCACCGAATACTGCGACCAGAACCTCGTCGCACCGCAAGAACGGCTGGAGCTGTTCGCGCAGGTATGTCGAGCGATCCAGCACGCCCATCAGAAGGGCATCATTCACCGTGACATCAAGCCCTCCAACGTGCTGGTCACACTGCACGACGGCGCGGCGCTGGTGAAAGTGATCGACTTCGGTGTGGCCAAGGCGCTGGGGCAGCAGTTGACCGACAAGACGCTATGCACCGGTTTCGCCCAGATCATCGGCACGCCGCTCTACATGTCGCCGGAGCAGGCGGCCTTGAGCAATGTCGACGTCGACACGCGCAGCGACATCTACTCGCTGGGCGTGCTTTTATACGAGCTCTTAACCGGGACGACGCCGTTCGACAAAGAAAGACTGAAGTCGGCGGCGTTTGACGAGATCCGGCGGATCATCCGTGAAGACGAACCTCCCAGGCCAAGCACGCGACTCAGCGATCTCGG
>DATLQY010001102.1:0-2466 GCA_035534975.1 Pirellulales bacterium | reverse complement strand
TCGATTTCTCTCCTGCTTTTCCGCTCATCTCCATATCCCCTCTTCATCCCCATATCCCCATTCATAGACGGCACGACCCGCCACATCGACTAGTACTCCCCTGAACCAATCGTAATGATTCGACGGCCTTGTCACATCGACTACATTCGTGTAAGATCGAGAGTAGGAGTGATTCAGCCTTTCCTGTTGACCAGCCCGTAACGGCCCAGTCGGTGCCCAGTCGCTCGTCCCGCCTGACCCAGATGTCCTCCAAAAACCTCCCCAGTGAGCAGCAGTCTTCTGCCACCTGGATGTCATCCCCTCCCGCGCTGTCCCCGATCGTGGCCCAGCTTCTGACCTTGGCGAACCAGCAAGGAGGGGTCGAGGTGTTCTTGGCGGCCGGGTTGCCGTTGGTCGCGGCGGCGTCACAATCCGATTTCGTCGCAGTGGCGCATTCGGCCCACGGTCAATGGACCGTGGTCGCCGAAACGGGGCCTCACCAAGCACTGCCAGGCGCACTGCTCTCCGACGCGCTCGATAGCGAAATCGCAGTCGCGCGAGGGACCTGGCTGGCGGTCCCGACCGAGCCGCACGCCGCGACGAGCGAGTTGCTCGTCTTGCACCACATCGCGGGGGTGGTACCGGTGGACTGGGGCGCGATTGCCGAGACGTTGGCACCGATTTGCGGGCAGGCCTTGGCCGCGGTGCGCGAGCGGCAGCGAGAACGCTCGCGCGTGCGGCGGCTGGAGGCGATCCTTGAAATTGCCGGACGGTGGAACCAGAACCAGGGAATCGAGACGCTTTTGGTGGAAATGGCCGAGGCGGCCACGCGGTTGCTCGAAGCCGACCGGGCCAGCATTTTCCTTTGGGACAAGGCGAACCACGTGCTGGTCGGCCGGCCCGCCTTGGGGGTCGCCGGCAACGAATTGCGAATTCCCGATAATTTCGGCATCGTGGGCCAGGTGATCGCCAGCGGCGAGCCGCGGCGCGTCGACCTGACCAACGGTCAGGAACAGATCAACCGTAAGGTCGATGAGCAAACCGGCTATCGCACACGGACCTTGTTGTGCGTACCGTTGCGGGGGCGCAATGGCGAACGGTTCGGGGCCTTCGAGACGATCAACAAGAAGCAAGGCGACTTCACCGATGACGATCTGGCGACGCTCGTCGAATTGGCGGCCCAGGCGGCCGTCGTGCTGGAAAACGTCCAGGAACGCGAAGATCTGCTGAAATCGCGGCGATTGATGACCGAGCAGGCCGCGCAGGGCGTGCAACTCGTCGGAAAAAGCCCGGCGATCGAGGCCTTGCGCTCGACGATTCGCCGCGTGGCCAACACCGATCTGGCGGTGCTCATCCTGGGCGAAAATGGCACCGGCAAGGAAGTCGTCGCGCAGGCAATCCACTACTTCAGCAATCGCCGCGACCAACCGTTCATCGCCGTGAATTTCGCGGCCCTGACCGAGACGCTCTTGGAAAGTGAACTGTTCGGACACGAGAAAGGGGCATTTACCGACGCCCACGAGTCGCGGCCCGGCAAGTTCGAACTCGCCTCGGGGGGGACGCTGTTTCTGGACGAGATCGGCGATTTCAGCCTCGGCGGACAATCGAAGTTGTTGCGGGTGTTGGAAGAGAAGGTGGTGGTACGAGTCGGCGGCTCCCGGTCGATCCATACCGATGCCCGCTTGATCGCCGCCACGAACCAGAACCTGGCCGAGATGGTCGGGCAGAAGAGGTTCCGCGAAGATCTCTATTACCGTTTGAACGTAGTCGTGATTCAAATTCCCCCGTTGCGCGAGCGGCCCGACGACATTTGGCCGTTGGCGGAGCATTTCTTGAACGACTTTTGCAAGCGCGCTCGCCGAAAGCCCCCCAAGTTCACAGCCGACGCGCGGCAGCGTTTGGAGCGGCATTCTTGGCCGGGCAACGTGCGCGAGCTTCGCAACCTGATGGAGCGTCTGGCCTACCTTTCGCCGGGCGATCGGATCGAATCGGACGATCCGATGTTCACGCTCAACCCTCCTGGACCGGCGGCGGCAGTGAGCTACGATCTGCCCCTGGCCGAGGCGACGAACTGCTTTCAAACCGACTATATCCGACACTCCATCGAGCGCTACCGCGGCAATATGAGCGAGGTGGCGCGGCACCTGGCCCTTCACCGTTCGAACCTGTACCGCAAGATGCGCCAGTTGGGCATGAACGGCGAGGAATAACGGAACCGGCACGCTGGACTGCCCTGTGCCGGATGCGCATAATAGGGAGGGTGGTGGGGTCGGCGAGCTTTGGCACAGTGGTTCGCCGGAGGCGCGTGGACGATGACCCAGATTTTCCAAACCCACGGGACGACGGTCGTCTGGTGGCTGACGGTTGGCGCGATCTTGCTGCTCATCGGCGTGTACGTCGTGAGCAAGGTGCGCGAAAGTAGGGATGAGCAACGGTTGGACACCAACGAGATGCTCTCGAATTTTCGCGAATTGCACTCCCAGGGTG
>DATLQY010001101.1:0-3150 GCA_035534975.1 Pirellulales bacterium | reverse complement strand
TAACTGTCGATCGTGGTCCAGGAATACTTGCCGCCGTTGGTCTCCGACGAGACGTGCGAGATCGTCTCGGGGCGATTGACGGTGTCGACTTCGTGCGTGCTGGTAAACGACAAGCCGGTGACGTCGTTGGCCGAAAAGGTGCTGCTGTCGGTCGAAGTGTCGGTTTCGGTGGCCGTGACGGCCAGCACGGGCGGACCCACCAGGTCGCCGGTGTTCGCCTCGGCGGGATACACGTTGCTGAGGTCGTTTTCCAGGCTGCTGCCGCTCGTGGACCGCGTGATGCTGTTCTCCACCGTGCTGGCCTGGCCGCCCTCGGTGTCGTTCTGCGAGATGCTGGTGGTCTGGCTCTGGTTGTAGTCGATGCCACCGTAGGCATCACGCTCCGCCGTGATGGAACCTCATCGCGCGGAGCGTGATGCCTACGGTCGACAGGCGCGTCGGCGCCGACCGTTGTTCGCGGCCGGCGCCGACGCAACCGATCGAATCCCGAACGGCTGGTTGGCTGAATGCAAGTTGCCAAAGATCACGTGCGCCGCGAACTCGTCGCGACGCTACTGGCCCCTCATCCACCACCCCTCATCCCCCTCACGGAATCGAGCTGCGCCTCCTTTCCCGGCTACCTCCTTCTTCAGGTTCACTTGGCGCGATCCCGTTTAGCTGCCCCAAGAGCTTCGCCTCGTTCCGCATTAGGTAGCTCCCGAATGGCCTTCGCTCGCAACTCGCGCAGGACATTCTTGCGTGGTTCATACCATTTGCTTAGCTCCTGAGCCAAGCCGATATCGGCGTATCCAACAGCGGCGGCAAACTTGTTCTCGCGGAGGGCGATTTCACTCAGGCAGTAAGATAACTCAAACTCATCCGGGCACCACTTCGGCAACAATTTCCACACCTTTGGCACGGAGTCGCCCGAGGGCGTACCAGGTGCCACCCCTTCGATGGGCACCTCTTCCGCGAGAACTGATGGCGGAATCAGTTTCAGGAAGTAGCCGGGGTCGGACCACTTCGTGGAGTAGTCGTCGAGGATCTCGACGCTGCGAAGCAGGCGCTGTTTCAGCAGCATCTCAAACTCCGCATCCGTTGGAATGCACGGCCACCATTCGTCGTGCCCTCGTTCGTCCGCCCCAGAGAGAAAGTGGCCCAGGCGCGAACGAAAGACGCAATCCACCACATGATACTCACCGACCGGAATGTGCTCAAGGCGAAAAAGCCCACGAAGAAAACTGTAATGAAACGTAATGCTAACCGTATACTCCGACTGTCTGCGAAACGTGGGTACGCCGATCCCATGCACTTGATCGGCATGCGCACGCACGAAGAGATCTGCCGCTCGGACGAAACCCAACGGGACGAGCACTCGCTTGGTTACCCTGGATATCACCGATCGCGGCTGTCGTTCTTTGGCCATTCGCGTATCCCTATTTGTCTCCTGAACCGCCGTCCTCGGCACTCTTCTTCATGGCTAAGGGCGTGCCGTTTTCATCGTACGCCTCAGGATGCACCAATTTATGCCACTGGTACTGGAGCCAGCCGGTCTCCTCCCCTTTTGGCGTATAGTGCTTCCAATTCAAGATGTCTCCATCCAATTCGTCCCAGAACTGATTGTACGCATGACCCTTCTTTTCGAAATAGTCTGGATCTCCGCCCAACGCCTCATTTGCGCGGTCTAGTTGACGCAACGGGTCATTTAGGAGTTCCGACATGTGCCCCCCCGTCGCTTCGTCCAGTTGAACAAATGCTTCCTCGAGAAGCATCGGCGCCAGCATTTGTATGCCAGCACTTCCCGCAGCCTGCAGTTTACCTGCAGCACCACCCATGCGCGAGGCAAGACCACCTACGTCCTTGGGAACGGGTATGACCATGATGCCACGGCGGCTGTTCGGCCCGCTTCGTGCGCCCATCTTCTGGCCGCGCAGGTATTGTTCGCCAGCATAGGCGGCCGCCTTCTCACTTACGACCGCGGATCCGGATTTCCCCCCGGCCAACTCCTTGGCGCGCGCGAAGATTTCGTCGGCCGACATCGATTTGCTTTTTCTGATTTCGTCCGCCAACCTCTTTGCTTGCTTGGCGGTAAGTTCGACAAATTCCACGCTCTCACCTGCCTTGGGCGGCTTGCTTTTTTGTCGGAAGACGATCACGTTGCCCTCTTTTGGCAGCGACGCATTTTGCTCGACCTTCCTTGGAACGCCCGTTCGGCTAGCCGGGCCGATCTCGGCGCCTTTCTTTCGAGAACCGCCCTTGCCGATGTCTTGTCTTCCCGGTTGATCGCCCTTGCGGGTCGTCTCGGCCTGCGGATTCGATCCTTTTTGCGCTTCGTCGTGCTCCTCAATGGCAGCACCTGCCACGCGGCCTTCCTGAGCATACTCGTTCTCGCCGGCAGTCGACGGTAGGTTCTCCTTTGACTTCTCTCCCGGGCTTTCGTTATGCACGAGGAAGCAGAAGCCCCAGCGGCGCTTGCTGCCGATGAAGTAGGTGTGGTCATTGGCCACCGCGAGATTGAAGACCGGCACCACTTCGCCTTTATCGACGACGGCGCTGACCTTCACCCAGCGGAAATCGTCGGTCAGCAACTCATCACCGGGCCGCAACTCGCCGGCGGGGACGAAACCACGGCCGCGAGCGTAAATCGGATGGTTCGGCGTCGGCCGACAGACGTGGCCTTCAACCTCCAGGTTGATGACGTGCTTTCGCCCGTTGCTGAAGAATTTCGCGATCTGGCTCTCATGACGCGCCCCTTCGGGATCACGATCGCTGGCGGAAAGTACAAACATACCCTCGCGCCCGGATTCCATTGGCTGATCGTTGCCCGTCGGCAGCATCAGCGGATCATCGAACGCCCAGCAGTATTCATGCAAGAGCTGAAGCCCAAGCTCGTTGAACGCCGAGTCGGCGGCATTCGCATCGAGGTTGGCGGCAGGGCCCGTGCCCCAGTACGACAGCCCGCCCATGACGATCGGGGCGCCGACAGGCGAAAAATCCAGGTCGCCGGGACCGTTGCCGTTGGAAAGGGCGGCGTTCGAGGCGTTGTTGAAGGCCTCGATCAACGAGTAACGGTCGGTGCCCGTCTCGGCCAGCGTCAGCGCGCCAGCCAGGTAGTTGCCGGTCTCGGTCAGCGTGTAGCCGGTGGTGGGGTCCGGGTTGTAGCTGCCCAGA
>DATLQY010001100.1:0-23586 GCA_035534975.1 Pirellulales bacterium | reverse complement strand
GAGCCGATCAAGGTCAACGTGCGAATCCTTTCGGCCACCAACCGCAACCTCGAGCAACAGATCGCCGTCGGTGCCTTTCGCAGCGACCTTTTCCACCGCTTGAAGGTCGTGACCGTCGAATTGCCGCGGTTGGTCGAGCGGAGTCAGGACATTCCGCTTTTGATCGAGCACTTCATCCGTCAATTCGCCAAGCGGCACGAGAAGTCCATCAAGAGCCTCTCGACGGCCGCGCGCCGGCGGTTGATGAGTTACAACTGGCCGGGCAATGTACGCGAGCTGCGCAATGCGATCGAAAGCATGGTCGTGGTCGACGCCGACGGTGTGCTCGACATCGACGACCTGCCGCGGGAGTTGGCGGAATCGGCCGAGGGGGGCGGAGAAGCGTCGTCGAACCACTTGACCAGCCTGGTGGGCCGGCCGCTGACGGAGATCGAAAAGCTGTTCATCGACGAAACTCTCAAGCTCGCCGGCGGCAATCGCGAGGAAGCGGCGCAAATGCTCGGCATCGGCGAACGGACGTTGTACCGGAAGATCAAGGAATACGAGCTGTAACTGAATTCACATTGCGCCGGACAACTGAGAACGGATTCGATGCCCCCCATCAGACAACTTCCGCCGAGTGTCGTAAACAAGATCGCGGCCGGCGAGGTCATCGAACGGCCCGCGAGCGTCGTGAAGGAGCTCGTGGAGAATTCGCTCGACGCCGGCGCCGCGCGGATCGACGTTTCCGTCGAACAGGGCGGAACCGAGCTGGTTCGCGTGGTCGACGACGGCGGGGGCATACCGCCCGACGAGTTGCTCCTGGCCGTCGCCAGCCACGCCACCAGCAAGCTCACTACCGCCGACGACCTGTTTCGCGTCCGCACGCTCGGTTTTCGAGGGGAAGCCCTGGCCTCGATCGCCGAGGTGAGCCGGTTCACACTTCGCAGCCGCGCCGCCGAGCGGCCCGACGGGGCGGAATTGGAAGTGGTCGCCGGCCAGCCGGCCGACGTGGTGCCGTGCGGCTGTCCGCAGGGCACCGCGATCGAGGTGCGGAACCTGTTCTTCAATACGCCCGTGCGGCGCAAGTTCCTCCGCTCGGTGCAAACGGAAATGGGCCACGTTTCCGAGGTCGTCACCCGGCTATCCTTGGCCCATCCGCGGGTCCATTTCACGCTGCGGCACAACGCCCGAACGGTTTACGACCTCGCGCCGAACGACGATTGGCTGGAACGGATCGCCGGTTTCTTCGGCCGCGACCTGTCCGGCGACCTGATTTGGGTGGAGAATCGCGACGGCGACATTCACCTGCGCGGTTTCGTCGGCCGCCCCAACCTGAGCCGGCCCAACGCGAGAATGCAGTACCTGTTTCTCAACGGGCGATCGATCCGCGACCGTTCGCTCGCGCACGCGCTGGGCGAGGCATACCGCGGGCTACTGCTGACGGGACGGTTCCCGGTCGCGTTCCTTTGTTTCGAGGTGCCGCCCGACCAGGTCGACGTCAATGTCCACCCGACGAAGCTCGAAGTCCGCTTCCAGGACGGCGGCCGGCTCTACAGTCAGCTCCTTGGGACGTTGCGGACCAAGTTCCTCACGACCGACTTGACCCACCGCATCGACGCCGGCGGGGCGGCCGGCGCCGCCGTTTCGGCCAATCCCGCGCAGGCGGTCGATCCTGAGCGGGCGGCCGAGTTGCGCCGCGAACTGGTTGAATGGGCCAAAGGGCAGGTGGCCGCTTGGGCCCCCGCGCAGCCAGCCGGCGGAAATACCGCGCAGCCCGCCAACGGAAATACCGCGCAGCCCGTCGGCGGAAGTGCTGTCCTTGCCGTCGAGCGGGGCGGCGCCTCGGAGCCGGCGCGGCAGACTCGTTTCGATTTGACGCCTCCAAGTCCCTCGGGCGAGCCGTTGCGGCTATCGCCCATCTTCGGACGGCCGATGACGGCGAGGGCGGTGCCGGACGAACCGGCTTCGACCGCGGCGGTCGAGTTCGATCCGTCAAGCGGCGCCGGCACGACCGTCGCCGGGACGATGGTCCGCCCGGCGCAAGCGATTGCCGCCTTGCAGATTCACAACCGCTACCTGGTGGCCGAAAGCGACGAGGGGGTGGTGGTGATCGACCAGCACGCCTTGCACGAGCGAATCCTGTATGAGCAGTTCCGCACTTCGGCGCTTGCCGGGGCGCTCGAGTCGCAGCACCTGCTGGTGCCCGAACCGGTCGACCTGAGCGGGCCTGAGTCGGCGGCGGTGCTCCAGCGGCGCGAGCTGTTGGCCCGGCTGGGGATCAAGGTCGAGCCCTTCGGCGGCGACACGGTGCTGGTCTCGAGTTACCCGGCCATGCTCGCGGGCACGCACCCGGCTGAATTGTTGCGAGATCTGGTTGGCCGGCTCCTGGACGCCGGCCGCGAGCCCGAGCGCCGCGATCTCTTGGACGAGCTATTACACATGTTCGCCTGCAAGGCGGCCGTCAAGGCCGGCGACCACCTCACGTCCGGCGAAATCGCCGCGTTGTTGGAACAACGACACTTGGCCCAGGACACCCACCACTGCCCCCACGGCCGGCCGACGGCGCTGGTCTTTACGCGCGACGAGCTGGATAAGCAATTCAAGCGGACGTGACAATAGTCATTGGTCCTTAGTCATTCGTCATTGGTGATGCGCCATTCACGGGTCTTCCCTGCCTTCATCCCCAAATCACCTCCTTATCCCCCTATCCCCTTCTGAAAGCGTTCGCATTCGTGTTCCTGGTTCCTGGTTTCTGACTTTTTTTTGCCTTTCGGCCGGCGACTTCCGGCGTAAAATGGAGAGCGCCCCTACGGGCGCCTGGCGGCCGCGGCCGTCGCGGACACGACAGCCAACAGCCAACGATACGCCACCTATGATTTGCGTCAGTATTGGACGAGGCCGCCACCGGCACGTGATCGCCGAGCACAAACACCTGGTCGAGCAGGGAGCCCAGCTCGTCGAGCTGCGGCTCGATTACATCAATGGCCAGGTGAACCTCAAGCGGATCCTCCCGGACCGGCCCGGACCGGTGATCGTCACGTTGCGCAGGCCGCAGGACGGCGGCAAGTACAGCGGCACGGAGGATGAGCGGCGGATTCTGCTGCGGACCGCCATCGCCGATGGCGTCGAGTACGTCGACCTTGAAGAAGATGTTGCCGGTGCCATCCCCCGCTACGGCAAAACCAAGCGGATCGTCAGTCTGCACGACTTCCGCAAAACGCCTGAAAACCTCGAGGAGATCCACGCCCGGCTGGCCAAGCTCGACGCCGACGTGATCAAGATTTCGACTTTGGCCAACCACCCGCACGACAACGCGCGAATGCTGCGCCTGGTCCGCCAGAGCACGGTGCCGACCGTGGGCATCTGCATGGGCGACATCGGTACGCCTTCGCGGTTGCTGGCCGGCCGTTGCGGCGCGCCGTTCACCTACGCGACGTTCCATCACGAGCGCGCGTTGGCCCCCGGCCAGCTCAGCTTCGATCAGATGAAGCACGCCTACCACTACGACCAGATCAACACCGAAACGGAAGTCTACGGCGTGATCGGCGACCCCATCGGCCATAGCCTCAGCCCGCTGGTTCACAACGCGGCCTTTCGCCAGCTGGAACTGAACAAGGTCTACCTGCCGTTTCGCATCCCGCGAGAGGACCTGTCGACCTTTCTGGATGGCGCGCCGGAGTTGGGGATCAAGGGCCTGAGTGTGACGATCCCGCACAAAGAAGCGGTGCTCAAGCGGCTCACGAAGGTCGATGGCGCGGTGCGGGGGGTGGGGGCGGCCAATACCATCTTGTTCGAAGACGGCCAGATCTCGGGGCACAACACCGACTACCGGGCGGCCATGGACAGCCTGCAGGGCGCCTTGGCCGAGGGGAGCGCGGAACGGGCCGACCTGGCGAACAAGGTGGCGCTGGTGCTCGGGGCGGGCGGGGCCGCCAAGGCGATCGCCTTCGGCTTGCAGCGACGCGGGGCCGAGGTCGTCCTGGCCAGCCGCACGCGGGAACGGGCCGACAAACTGGCCGAATCGCTGAACGTCAAGGCGGTCGATTGGGGAACGCGACACAATTTCTGGGTCGATGTGCTCGTCAATTGCACGCCCGTCGGCATGCACCCCAACGTCGACGAATCGCCCTACGATAAACACTACCTGAAACCCTCGATGGCGATCTTCGACACGGTGTACAACCCCGAGAGCACCTTGCTCGTCAAAGATGCGCGGGCCAGGAGCTGCACCGTGATCACCGGCGTCGAGATGTTCATTCGGCAGGCCGCTCTGCAATTCAAGCTATTCACCGATCGTGAAGCGCCGTCCGACCTGATGCGCGACGTCCTCAAGCGGGCCATCGGACCGGCGAAATACTGATGAACATCGTCCTGATCGGCTATCGCGGCACCGGCAAGACCACCGTCGCGCGGCAGCTCGCCTTACGGCTGGGGTGGGACTGGGTCGACGCCGACGTCGAGGTCGAGTTGCGCGCGAAGAAGTCGATCGCGGCGATCTTCGCCAGCGGTGGGCCGGAGGCCTTTCGCGATTGGGAATCGGCGGTACTGGCCGAATTGGCCCGCCGCGAGCGGATCGTGCTGGCGGCCGGCGGCGGCGCCGTGTTGCGCGAGGAAAACCGCCGGGCGCTTGCCGCCGGAGGCAAGCTCATCTGGTTGCAAGCCGGTCCCGCGACGATCTTGCGTCGCATCGCCGGCGACGCGGCCACGGCCGGACGCCGACCCAGACTCACGGCGGCGGGGAGCGAGGCCGAGATCGTCGCCGTGTTGGCCGAGCGGACGCCTATTTACCAAAGTTGCGCCGACGCTGCGATCGATACCGAGGGCAAGGCGCCGCGCGAAGTCGCCCTGGAAATCATGGCGTGTTTGAACCTTCCTTCCTGTGCGGAGTTGGCATGAACCAGATTCTGAACATTCCCATCGAGATCCGCATGGCGGCGCTGGCGGCCGTTGGCGTCGTCGCAGGAAGCTTCGTCAACCTGGCGATCCATACTTTCGGCTGGCAACCGCGGCCGTGCAACCCTTGGTCGCGGCTGCACCCCTTCGATCAGCGCAGCCGCTGGCTGGACCGCTTGCCGCTGATCGGCTGGTGGCGGCTTCGCCGCAAGAGCGCCGAATGCGGCGCCGGCTTCTGGGTCCGCCCCTTGCTGGTGGAGCTGCTTGCCGGGGCGCTGTTCGCCGGGCTTTACTGGTGGGAAATCGGCCAGCAGGGGCTGGTGGGTATGATTCCGCAGCCCGCCGTGGGGCCAAGCCCGGCGACGTTCGAGATCATGCACGTCATTTGCGCAAGCCACCTGTTGCTCGTTCTCTTGATGCTGGCCGCGTCGTTCATCGATATCGACGATCAGGTCATCCCCGATGCGGTGACCGTGCCAGGGACGTTGCTTGGGCTGGTGCTGGCGGCGGGCTATTCGTGGTGCTTGCTGCCCGGCCGTGTCGACGTTACGACCGTGGGACCGATCACGACGCAGTTCGTCGAATTCGTCACGTTTCTTTACCCTTCGTACAACTCGGTTCGAAACTGGCCGCCGGTTTGGGAGACGATCATCGGGCTGGCTCTGGGACTGCTTTGCTTCTGGGGGTGGTGCCTGGCGCTTTTGCCTCGGCTTTGGCGTCCCAGCGTCGGCCTGCGAAAGGCCGTGCGCTATCTGTTCGCCCACGCACTGCGCAGCGCGGCCTTGCCGACGATTGCGACGATCGCCTTGTTCGGCACGTGCGGCATTGGGCTGGTCTGGTGGCAGGGGAAGGAGCATTGGATTGGCTTATTGACGGCGCTGGTCGGCATGGCGGTGGGCGGCGGCGTGGTATGGGCCGTGCGGATCGTGGCCGGTTTCGCGCTGGGGCGCGAGGCGATGGGATTCGGCGACGTGACGCTGATGGCGATGATCGGCGCCTTTCTGGGCTGGCAAGTATGTCCGATCATCTTCTTCCTCTCGCCCTTCATCGGGTTGCCGCTCTTGTTGGCCTGGTGGTTATTCTGGCGTCAGCGCGAGATTTCCTTTGGCCCCTTCCTGTGTCTCGCCACACTGGTCTTGATCGTTTTTTGGCGGCGCATCTGGGAGAATGTCGAGTTGTGGTACTCCAGTGGCTGGCCGCCCCTCGTCGTCAACCCGGTGATTCCGGCGGGCTGGTTGGTGCCGGCCGCGTTGGTTTGCTGTCTCGCCTTGTTGGCCGTGCTGTTGGGCAGCCTTCAGATCGTCCGCGATCTGTTCGACTCGCCGTCGAAGAACAAGCCCACCTGAGCGTCGGCAAGAGCGTCATTATCCGCCCACGATCTCATTCAAACCCTCGATCAGGCGATCAAGTTCGTCGGACGAAAGGCGACCGATTCTGCCGCCAATTCGCTCGACCGAGAGCGTGCGGACCTGGCTGATCTTCACCCACGACCGCTTGGGTAGTTTGACGCTGGTCAGTTCCAGCGCCAATGGAAATCCGACCGCTTGCGTTTGGCTCGTGAGCGCCATGGCGATCACGGTGCCCGACCTCGCATTGAACACGTCTTCGCTCACGACGACGACGGGACGGCGGCCCCCTTGTTCATGGCCCCGCGTGGGGTTCAAATCCGCCCAGACGACATCGCCCCTCAGTATTCGGGCCATTGTGTCACATCGTCCGCCAAACCCTCTTCGGCGAGGGCCTGTTCGGAAATGGGGTCGAGTTTCGCACACTCACGCGACAAACGGCTGCGATCCAACCGATCGAGCTTGTCACGAAGGGCCTCTTGAAGAATTCGACTGCGACTCGGGAGTTGCCGATCCGCTACGAACTGGTCCAGCCGCGCGAGTAGCTCGCGGTCGATCGTAATCGCAATCTTCGCAGTTCTCATGAGGACCTCCGGTATGACAAATAATCATACCAGACGCTCATTACCGCGTCAAGGTTACACTTCGACCGCCTACGACCGACGCGAAGAACCCCTCGGCGGCCCAATCGCGGAACCACTTGCGCAGGTTTCTCGACAGGCGCTCGACGTCCGCTCCGGCGGTCTCGACGGCCCGGCCGATCGCCTGGCCGACCGATTCGCCGGCGTCGAGCGCGCTGAGGACCTGGTAGGCAGGGAAAGAAAGCTCATAGTGGCGAACGACGAACTGCTTTCGCGTGACCGCGAGATAGGTCTCGGCCGGGCCCGGAGGAGTTGGATCTTGCTTGCGCCGGACCGCGGTGAAGTAGCGGTGGACGGGATAGCGCAGCGCGAGCAGGCGCAAACAGCTCACGCTCACGAGGCGCGCCTCGAGCAATCGCTCGGGCCCAAGGGCTGCGAGTTGATCGGGATCGAGCAAGAGTTCCCCCTCCACACCCGGCCCGTCGAAGACCTCGTTGAACGTGCGCTCCAGCACAGTCAGTTCGATGAGAAAATCAGGCCAACCGTCCGGTAATCCCTCGTTGTCGCCCTCCATGGGACGGGTCTCGGCGAGAAACCGCGGGAAATTCGCCCCGAGTTGCGACAACGTGTAACTTTTCGAAGGGTACATCCGCAGGTAGTCGGACGCGAAGGCGTCGAACGCCTCATCGCCCAAAGCGTGCCGCAGCACCGAATATTCCTCGCGCAGGCATTCGACGAGCCTTGCCCGATAGGCATAACCGTAAATCGCCAATCGCTCCAGGGCCGTCAGCGCCTGCGACCGAGTGACCACCTGCTCGATGTCGTCCAGGCCGACGTCGATGTGGTGCCGGGCCTCGGCGGCGACGACGCCCTCGACGACGTTGCCCGGGTGCATGATGGTCGCTTGCATCCATCGCTGGATCTGTTCCAGGTCGTGGGTCGGCTTGTTTGTCATGTTGTCAGTAGACGCCCGCAACGTCGGCATCGCCCCCCTGCACGTCGGCGACGATGAACGACAAGGGGTTGGAGACGGCGCTCGATTCGCTCACCGAGGCGGTCCGAGGGGCGTGGAGGGGCGCCAGCGCCGCGTTCATGTAGTTGCGGGCTTTGAGCACCTCGGCGTGGACGACCGGGAAGGGTGGGATCTTCGCGTCCCATTCCAGCAGCGTCGAGGCCCCACCGGTCAACTGGTGGGCCAACCGGTACAGTTCCCACACCCGCTCGGTCACGTGGTCGTCATGCGTATCGATCAGGTGCGTGCCACAGTTCGTGTGCCCCGCCAGGTGAAATTGCACGACCCGACGGTGTGGCACCGAGCGGATGTATTCGGCGGGATCGAAGTCGTGGTTGACGCTGGAGACGTAGACGTTGTTCACGTCCAACAGCAGCCCGCAGTCGGTTTCGTCGGCCATGCGGCTGATGAACTCCCATTCGCTCATCGTCGAGTCGGCGAAGGTCACATAGGTGCTGGGGTTCTCCAACACCAGCGGACGCTCGAGAAACTCCTGCACCGTTCGCACGCGGTCGTTGACGTGCTTGAGGGTCTGGTCATTGAGCGGGATCGGCAATAGGTCGTGGGCGTTCAGGCCGGCGACCCCCGTCCAGCACAAATGGTCCGACACCCAGCGCGCGGAGACCGAGTCGGCAAGGCGTTTGAGCTTGCCAAGGTAGTCGAAGTCGAGCGGGTCGGTGCTGCCGATCGACAGCGAGACACCGTGCATGACGATCGAGTAACGTTCGGCGATCTGTTCGAGAACGTAGCGGGGGCGGCCCCGCGAATCCATGAAGTTCTCGGAGATCACCTCGAACCAGTCGACCGGCGGATGGTGCTGGAGGATGTACGGGAAATGAACCGTTCGCAGCCCAAGGCCCAAACCCAGGTTGTCGAGTCCGAGGCGCGGCGATGGCATGCCAAGTTCCTCACAGGTGCCGGTGCCGCGGTTACTTCTTCTTCTTTTTCTTGGGGGCGTCGCCGTACTTCTTTTTGGCCTTCTTCATGGCCGCTTCGAAGCTCTTGCGTGCCTTGGCCCAGGCCTTGTCGTTGAGCGGGACGCCGCACTCTCCCATGCCTTTGCACTTGTTCTCGCCCGGCGTTTCGCCGCAACCACCCAGGCCGGCGCACTCGTTGTCGCCATGGCAACTGTGGGCCGCGGCGGTGGCGCAGTGCGATTGGCCCGCGCAGTCGTTCTTTTCGCCCCCCACCTCGCCCTTGCAGGAGGCGTTCAGACCGCGGCAAACGTGCGGGTCTTGCAGCAGCAGCGGCTTTTTCGGGTCTTTCTTCTTGGGTTTCTCGTCGTCGTCATCGGCGCGCGCCAGACTCGTGCCGGCCATCAGTCCACCGAGGGCGGCCACCGACAGGCGTTGAAAATCTCTGCGGTTGAGTTCCGATTTCTCCATTTCCGATTCTCCTTGTTGGTACAAGCTTCGACCTTGCAAGCCACAGCGCCCCGACATCATTCATCGCCCGATACGGGAGATCCTTCGAACCAGCTTACATTCCCCTGACCCGCGTGCAAGCTCCCGACCGGGAATTCTCATGAATTCGGCTACGTCGTCAGGGCCTTGCCGGCCAATTGGCCCGCCACCGGACGATGGACGTAGAGTGCCTCGACGTTTGCCTCGCCGCCTGCCGGGGGTAAGCGCATTTCGTAGGCGCAGGGGCGCTGGTGGTCGGCCAATTGCCGCCGGGGATTGTAGACCGAGTTGAACTTCCAGAGCATCCGCACGAAATTGGTTTGCCCTTGGGCCAGCAGCCGCGCCGAGAGGAAGAAACTGTGCCGCAAGGCCGCGAAGCCGAGGTGCTTACGGTTGAGCACCTGCTGCGTCTTGACCAGTTCTTCGTAAAACCCGGCCAAGGACAGCCCGGTCGGAAGCACCGCGTGCTGCACGTCGAACAGCCGGTAGTCGCGGGTGGCGAAGCGCCGCGATTCGGTGTGCCAGGTCTCCGTGCCGGGGTAAGGGGTATTGACCGTGACGTGGACGATTTCGGGCACCGACATGGCCCACTCGCGCAGCACCGCAAACCGCTTCTCATCCCAGCTTGGGTCGGCGATGATGTTCACCGCCACGACGATCCCCAACGAGCGGGCGAATTCCAACGCCTCGAAATTCTTTCCCAACGAGACCCGCTTGCGGAACTTCTTCAGCCCTTCGTCGTCGACTGCCTCGAGCCCCAGGAACATGTATTTCAGCCCCAACCGTCGCCAGCGCTGGAAAACCTCCTTGTTGCGCAACAACACGTCGCCGCGGGTCTCCAGGTAAAACTCCTTGCGGATGCCGCGCCGCTCGATTTCGTCGGCCAAGGCATGGCCGTGTTCGGAGTGGATGAAGGCCACGTCGTCGACGATGAACACGCCCGGCTCGCGGACGCGGGCCAGGTCGTCGGCCGCGCGCCGGGCAGTGAGCTTTCGATAGCTGCGGCCGTAGAAGGTCCAGGCGCTGCAAAAGGTGCAGTCCCAGGGGCAGCCGCGCGAGAACTCGATCGAAGCACACGGGTCAAGGCAGCCGATGAAATAGCTCTTCCGGCGCCGCAGCAGGTCGCGTGCCGGCTGCACTTCGTCGAGATCGCTGACGAAGACGGGTGGCGGGCCGGCGCCCGCGGGCGTCACGATGCCCGGCAGCGCCGCGATCGCATCGCGGTCGTCTCGCGCGGTCTCGAGCAACCGCGGCGTGATCTCCTCGCCTTCGCCGCGCACGACGCAATCGAGCGCGCCCCGCGCATGTTCCAGGATTTCAGCCGCGGTGAAGCTGGCGCTGTGACCGCCGGCGAAAAGGAAGCAGTCCGGCGAACGGCGGCGGGTCTCGACGGCCAGATCGACGACCTCCGGAATGTTGGCCAGGTAATTGAGCGAAAAGCCGATCGCCTCCGGCCGCCATTCGTCGAGTAATTTGAAGTATTCGCGCTGCGCGAAGCTTTGCAAGTCCAAGAGCCGTACTTCGTGCCCCGCGCGACGAGTCGCTTCGGCGACCAGTTCCAGTCCCAGTGGCTCCAGCCGGAGGTAGACCTCGGAGTACATCAGGGCGCTGGGGTGGACGTAGAGGACTCGCATGAAGGCCGGAAGGATGAAGGTTGAGAGACAAGGATCAAACTACCATACGCGGAGCTAAACGGGAACCAGCGGAAAAATCTCGACGTCGACGCCGTCGCAGAAAGCAAGATGATCGGGCACCTCACCACGCTCGATACCGTTGGCTGCCAGAAGCGATTCGTCACACTGTATCAATTGCGCGGAGCGTACCACGTAGGGAGCATGGTGAACCTGGCCACGGCGCAAAGAACCGCCGGGCGCCGCGGCATAGAGCAAATAGCGTTCGATCAGGAATTGCTCCAAACTGCGGGCCTCGGACATTCCCGCCGCAATCGAACGGCCCGGCTTGCCGGCGCCCAGGAGCGGCCCGACTTCGGCGCTAATCCGTGTCATGGCGCCCGGCTCGCCCGGCCAAAGCCGCCGGCTGGCGTAATCAACGCGGTCTCCGTCGCGTCGGACGTCCATCCGGGCAAAATGGTAATTCAATCGCCATCGCCGGCGGGCCACCCGCACCGCCAGCGAATGGGCCGCTTCGAGGCTGAAGAACCAGACGCCCGGATCGCGCCCTCGGTAATGGACGTAGGTCCGGACGTTGGTTTCATGAAACGTGAAACCGAACGGCCACCATGCGGGCCTCACGTCGGTCATGTGGAAAGGCACCAGTCCCACCCAGGCATCGCCTTCCCAAGTGTCGAGCGTCAGCTCGGGTGGCAGCAGCGCCGCCACACGTTCGGCCGGAAGGCGCCAATGAACGAAGAGCAAATTCCTCCAGCGGTGGTACCCGATCGCCCGGCCGAGTGGCCGTCGCATGGGTGCAAGGCGGTCGATTTCGAAAGTGCTGGTGGGCGGTGGCACGACTGCGGATAATCCAGTCTAGGTCTTCGTTTCCTCTCGTTCCGACGCTCCGCGTGGGAACGTCGTTTCGGCCGCTCCGCGGCCACTGGGACGCAAAACGTCCCACGCGACCCGTTCGGATGTAGAGGCGAAGAGACGCGAATTTCTCGTTCTCCGCCGCCATCGGTATAACAACTGCATGCGCTGGCACTTCTTAACCCCTCGTTCCCACGCTCTGCGTGGGAACGTCGTTTCGGCCGCTTCGCGGCCACTGGGACGCACTTCATCTAACTCGGGTTCGGCACGAATTCCCCACCGCGGCACTCCTTGAGATGGCGCAGGGCATGGACCTGCCCGGTCATCTCCAGCTCGTCGCGGTAGACCGGGTCGTGCCAGCCCTCGATGTCGATCGCGCCGCGGTAACCGCCCATCCGCAAGGTGCTGATCACGTCGGTCCAGTTCGTGTCGCCGAAACCCGGCGTGCGGTGATAGATGTATTGGCGGCCGCCGCGGATGCCGTACGTCCGAATCACGTCCCACATCACCGTGGCGTCCTTGCCGTGGATGTGGAACACTTTGTCGATCCAGCGGCGAAGTTGCGGCAGCGGATCGACCAGGCTGACCACTTGATGGCACGGCTCCCACTCCAACCCCAAGGCCGGACTGGGCACCTCGTGGAACATCATTTCCCAAGCCGACGGGGAGTGCGCGATGTTCCAATCGCCCCAGTCCCAATGGCCGTGCATGTCGCAGTTCTCGAAAGCGATCCGCACGCCACGGTCTTCCGCCCGCGCGGCCAGGGGGGAAAACATCCGCTTGAACGCCGGCAGCGAGTCGGGCACCGGCCGGTTGACGATCCGGCCCGTAAACCCGCACACGAGCTTCGTACCAAACCGGGGGGCTGCGTCGACGAGCGCCTCGAAGCCCTGTGCCGTAAACTCATCGATCAACGGGTTGCCGTAGATTCCCACGGCGCTGACGACTGCCGTGTTACCATGGTCGTCGAGCACGCGCCGCACGTCGTCGGCAATGCGGTCGAGGTCGAGGCCGTCGATCCGGCCCGGAAACGTCAACTGGAAGCTCTCGAAGCCGTGCGGCAGGACCTGGCGGATCGTCTCCGCCGGGCGGTCTTCGGCCTTGATCAGTGTCCCGATGCGGATGTCGTCGTGGGGCATGAGGGAAGTCAACCTAGCTTCTTTCTTAACGTTGCCCGGTGGATCCCTAGCACGTTGGCCGCGGCGACGCGGTTCTGGCCGGTGCGCTCGAGCACGGCGTCGAGCAGCGGCGGCTCGACGAGGTCGAGCAACTGCTGGTATAGGTTCTCCGGCGGCACCTCGTCCGCCAATCGAGCCAAGGCCCACTCGCGGACCGCAGTGTCGACATCCGACCCGCCGCCCGGTAGCGACGCGACGATGGATGGCAGGTGCTCAGGCAGAATCGGCCCGTTACGGGCCAGGAGCGCCGCGTGTTCGATCGCGTTGCGCAGCTCGCGCGCATTTCCCGGCCAGGGGCGCCGGCGCAGCTCATCGAGCGCCGCCTCGCTGATGGCGACGGCGGGCGCGACGGCCGGACGGATTTGCCGTAAGAAACGCTCGGCCAGCGCTGGAATATCGTCGACCCGTTCACGCAGCGACGGAAGCTGGATTTCGAACACTGCCAGCCGGAAATAAAGGTCCTCGCGGAATTTGCCGTCGCACACCTCTCGCCGCAAGTCGCGATGCGTCGCGGCGACGACACGAAACTCCGTCGGCCGGGCATTCACACCGCCCACCGGCGTCGTCTCCTGCTGCTCCAGCGCACGCAACAGCTTGACCTGCACCGGCAGGGGAATATCGCCGGCTTCGTCGAAAAACACCGTCCCGCCGTGGGCCATTTCGAGCAGCCCTTTGCGCTCGAAATCGGCCCCGGTGAACGCGCCGCGGACGTGGCCGAACAATTCGCTCTCGACCAAGGTCGGGCTCAATGCCGCCAGGTTCACCGGCACCAGCGGCCCGTCCGCACGGGGCGAATGCCGGTGGATCGCCTGCGCCACCAGTTCCTTGCCCGTGCCGCTCTCGCCGGTGATCAGCACGCTTGCACGCGACGGCGCCGCCAAGGCGATCCGTTTGAATACTTCCTGCATCGCCGGACTGGTGCCCACCAGCTCGTCGTTTGACTCCGATTGTGGCAACGGCCTACTGGGATGATCGGCCAGGGCGCGTTGTGCTAGTGCGCGCTGGGTCAGGGCGCGACGGATCACGGCCAACGCCTGTTCCAGGTCGAAGGGCTTGGTCAAGTATTCGAAGGCCCCATTGCGGACCGCCTCGACTGCCGTGGCCAGGCTACCGAAGGCGGTGATCACCACGACCGGCGTGTCGGGCAGGAGCTGCCGGAAGCGGGACAATGCCGTCAGGCCATCCATACCCGGCAGGCGGATGTCGAGCACCACCAGGTCGCAGCCCTTGCCGACGGCCAATTCCAACGCGTCCTCGGCCGACGAGGCGACACTGACCTCGTGCCCGTCCTCGCGCGCCAATCGGCGCAAGGCCCAGCAAATGCTCTCTTCGTCGTCGATGATCAAGACGTGACTCATACGATGACCGCTTGAGGATGCCGGGTTACGACTTGCGGCGCGGGGGAAAGGGGTAACGTCAACTCGAAGCACGTGGCCGCGTCAAGGCGGCGATAAGTGAGCGTCCCACCGTGCGACTCGGCCACTTGCCGCGCGACGGCCAGGCCGAGGCCGACTCCCTCCGGCTTGGTCGTTGAGAACGGCTCGAACAGCCGCTCGACGAATTCCGCGGGCGGGCCAGGGCCGCCGTCGAGCACGCGTACGCGCGCGCCGTGGCTGTCGTCGTGGCTCGATTCGAGGCGCACCCAGCCGCCGCCGGCGACCGCATCAACCGCGTTGAGCACGAGGTTCATCAGCACATGCCGCAATTGGTCGGGATCGGCTTCGAGCGTACACGCGGTGCCTGGCCCCGCCACCACTTGCAGATCCACCTTGCGGTGCCGGCACGACGGTTCGACCAGTCGCACGACTTGGCTGACGATCGACTCGATCTCGCAGGTGACCCGCCGCGGCTCTTGCGGCTGGCCCGCGGCGAGAAACCGCTGCAAGTGCTCCTCGGTCAAAGCGAGTTGCCGCAGGGCCACGTCGAGACTCTCCTGGTCGTCCGCGCGGCACGAACGCTGGTGAAGTTGCACGGCCATCCGCGCGCCGGTCACGTCGTTGCGCAAGTGATGGGCCAGTCCGCCCGCGAGCTGCCCCAGCAGCGCCAATCGCTCGGTGCGTCGAATCACTCGACGCATTTCGTCGAGTTGTTCCGCCAGTTGGTTGACGCCGCTCGCCAGGTCGCGCAGTTCGTCGTCGCGCCCGGGCAGCGGAACGGTGTGAAAGTCGCCTTCGGCAAGGCGATTTACCTGACGCCGGAGCCGGGCGATCGGCCGGCTCAAGCGGCCGGCTACGGCCGCGGCCACCAGTGCAGAAAGCGCCAGCGCGGCGGCCCCGACGGCCAGCGGCGGCCAGGCCGCCGCGCGCCGGTTGGCGCGCCAGTGCCCTTCGGGATATAGGATGTGCAACACCAAGGGCCCTGAGTGAGGACCTCGCCCGCTCATTCGTGGCCCCGTCATTTTCAGTGCGGCGACGAAATAGCGTGTGCCGTCGATCTCGTGCGGTGGGCCGAGCCGCAATTCACGTACGGAGCCGACCGGCACGATCGGCGGAAACGTGGCGGTCCAGGGACGGCTTGCCGCCACGCGCCCCTTGTCATCGGTCAAAACGAATTCGGCGCCGCTGAGCCCGCGCATGACGGCCAACACGGCGTCAGTCAGCGGAAAGTTCGAATCCAACAGCGTGCCGGCCACGCCGCGCACTTGCTCGTCGATTCGCTCCTCCGCGTGACGCGTGGCCAGAAAGGCGTTCAACACGCTGACCCCCGCCACGGCCACCAGCATCATCCCGGCGAATGGAAGCAGAATCTGATGGCGGATCGGCCAGCGCATCGGGACGGCTCGGCAAGGGGAAACGGAGGAACCAAGTTCCATGATAGGCTGGGATGAGGGATGAAGGAAGAAGGAGCGCGGAACGGGAGAAGAGGGGAAGAGGGGATGAGGGGAGGTCCGGCGTCCGCGAAAATGTCACTCGACACTCGTTCGGGGCACCCGCGCAGCGGGTCGGCTCCGCGTGGGAACGTATCTTCGGCCGCTCCGCGGCCCCGTGCGGATTTGGTGCCGGCCCAAAGCGCTCCGCGAAGAAAACCGACTCCGCATCCCCCGACAAAAGGCTACAATGACGTCGCTCGCGTGGCGGAGGGTGGCGCGGGTTGAGGAACCGCCGCTACGCGGCTTGCTCGCCGGCATAGGGATGGCGGAGATCGGTTTTCTTCGCTGCGCTTGCGACGTGCGGGGCCCCGGTGGTGCCGCACATTCGGAACTCTTACGAGTTCCGTTACTTGGGGAATGGCACCTTGGAAACCTGCCCCACGAGGTCCGTCACGGAGGCGGGCCGATCGCCCAGGGGGCGCGCAGCACGTTGAGCTGCATCAGCAGCTCGTAATTGAAGGGTTGAGGCGAGCTGACGGGCGCCACGGCGGCGAACGTCAAGGTCGTGCGGCGGTTGAAGACCAAAGTCGCTCCCGAGGTGATGTTGACCGTATTGGAGTACTGCACGCTCCCCAGGATGTTGGTCAATCCGGTCAGAGCGGCCAAGGCCGGCGTCGCGGTCACGCCTTGAGTGCGGTTGCCCATGGGAGTATTCACGTGGCACTCGACCGTGGGCACGATGCCGGTCAACCCGCGTCGGGTGCCCCGGTTGAAGTAGTAGCCCAGCCCCACGTCGTTGTACCAGAAAGTCGTGTCGTGTCCGGAAAATGGGGCGTCGATCGAGGAAAAGCCTTGCACGAACAGGCCGTCGAAGGCCGGCCCGATCGAGCGATAGAAGCCCATCCAAGGCTGGATGCTGCCGCTGTGCGTGACGCCGTTGAGCGTGTACAGCGGTGTGACGCCGGCGAAAGTGGCCGGACCGGTCGGCGTGGTCACAGCCATGCCGGCGGATAGGACGTTTCCGTCGTTTGGCTGGAAGATCAACGCCCGCTTGTAAAGGAACGTCAGGTCGCCGATGTAACCGGTGGTCCCCGTCCCTGCGCCGAACGTGCCGATCTGCCCGCCCGGCACCAACGGGTTCGGCGTCACGCCCGGATCGACCGTATAGAACGGGATGCGCATTCCGAGTGACGATCGGCCGCCGCCGAACGTCCGCTCGAAGCCCACCATCTGCCGCGTGATGCCGGTCGAGCCGCCCACCTGGTCGAAGAAGTTCGAGGTGAAGAACACGCGGTTGCGCGGCCAAGGGCTTTCGTTGTCGGCGATTTTGAACGTATGCAGGTTGAATGGCGCCGCCAGGCGCCCGCCGTAGGGGACCGTGACGTTGACGACTCTGCCTGGGATCGTTTCGCCGTTGGGCAGGTTGATGGGAGGCGTGGTGACCGTGCCGTTCAAGAAAAGCTGGGCCCCGAAGGCGCCTCCCGGGATGGAGTCGCCCATCATGAACGTGCCGGCCGATTGCGGGGCCAACGCGCCCCCGTAAGAGCCAGCGAGCCGGCCGAAATTGGGCGCCGCGTCGTTTTGCATACCGCGTTCGGTGGCGGGGGGTTCGTTCGGCGCCTCGCCGGTCGAAGGCTCGCTTTCGGCTTTGGGTTCGGTTTCGCTGGGCTTGGGTGCGGGCTTGCTTTTGGGGTACTGGCGCTTAGGACGATAGCCAGGCGCCTTGCGTGGCCGAAAGGCAACGCTCGACGCCGATGTCGGCGGATCGTCGTTGGCAAGTTCGGACGATTGCGCAAGAGCTGCCGACGCGCACGCAAAGGTGAACACCGCGACGGCGGAACGCAGGCAGAGTCCGTTCATCGGCGCTTTGTTCGTCCTGTTCCCGTGGCCATGGGACGGGAGATTGCGGCCCCCAAGCCGGTAAGTCCCCTTATGGTTGTTTTCGACCGTCCGCGGTAGGCGGTTTTAATCTTTTTACCGACTTTGCAGGCACGTCCGCCGCGGCACCGCCGGCCAGCCGCAGGGAAATGAAGGGAAGCAGGTCATCGGGAGCCGCGGTCGGATTCTGGCGGCCGTCCGTCAGCTTGGGAACGGTCGCTTTGACATAGGCGATCAGCTCATCAAGCGAAATGGCGCCGTCAGCCGAGGTGTCGGCCTCGCCGGCCAGACCGTCGAGGAGCGTCTTCGTAAAGGCACCATGTTGCCAGGCCGCTTTCTCCTCCGAGCGTTCGTCGCCGGCCGAGGCCGCGACGGAAAGGATCACGTCTTCCTGCAAGGCGCGGATCGCGGCCTTGAGGTCGCGGGTCCGCAAGGGCTGGATCGCGCCGCTGTGGCACGTGTCGAGCAAAGCCAGCTTGCGGCACGGGACGTCGGCCAAGGGTTCGAAATCGCCCCAGGAGATCGAACCGTCATAGACCCCGTTGACGACGTTCTCGGCCGTCATGTCGAAACTTGCAAAGTGGTATTGCTGGTTCGCCGTGTCGACGAAGCCGTGGCCGGCCATGAAGATCAACAGCAGGTCGTCGGGCTGCGCATCGGCACGCAACTGATCGCTGATTTCGGCCAGCGCCGCTTTCCAGCCGGCCTGTGTCACCTCGTCGTTGACGCGCAGCGTCGAGCGGGCAAGTGTGAAGGGCCCGGTCGCCTGGCCCTGGACGAAGTCGGCCACGCTCCGCGCGTCGGCCACCGCAAAGGCCAGCGGCTGGATTGCCGGATCCTTGTACTTGTCGACGCCCACCGCCAACAGGTACAGGCGGGGCGGCCGGGCCGGGGCGTCGGGGACCTGCCGCCGCTCGATCGTGACTGTGTCGAACGAGGCCGTCTTTGCGGCGGTGCCGGCGACGACTTGAATCAGAATTCGGTCATCGGAGGTCAGCCCGGCTTCCCATTCGTACACGTGTTGCCTGCGCCCCTCGACTTGGCGCTCCTCGACCAGCTTCCGGCCGCGGGCGACGACGCCGTTGGCGAAGGCTTTGGCCTGTTCCAATTCGCCTTGCTCCGGCACATCGATCATGGCCCGCACGGTTGCCGCGTTTTTCGTCACGGCCTCGCCGGGCCCGGGCGACAGGATCTGGACCCGCGGCGCCGAGCGAATCTGCTGGGCGACGACCTGGTCGGGCTCGGCGGGCGGCTGCAAACCGGCTTGCCGAAGGGATGCGTCGAGATTGCCCGTCGGCAACAGTCGTTCGAGCACGTCGGGCCGCTCCAGGTTCTTGCGGAACTGGTCGGCGCGGTGGAAATCGGGCTTCGCGTCGAGGCCTTCGACGCCGCGGTTTACCTGCCAGCCGAACAACGTGTGGCCGTTGGCGGAGGCATCGTAGTACCCTTCGGGAGTCCAGAAGGCCCATTCACGCCGGTCGCTGACAAAGAGGTTGGCCAATGGCTGCCATGCAGGCAGGAGTTGAAACGGCGGCCGCTCGGCGCGGTTGCGCGTGAATTCAAATAGAATCATGTTTTGCCACGGCAATTCCACAAGTCGCCAAAGAATCTTCGCCGGATCATTCTCATCCGTCAGTTTGTCAGGTTGTTTCTCGTCGAACCAACCGATCCGCATGAGCACATCGCCGGGCCGCACACCCCTGAAGAACAAGGGGCCGGCTGGATCAACTTTCTTGACGACGAGTTCCCCATCTTCGATGGCGAATTCGCCTCCCCAGCGGCCCTTCGTCGCTTCGCCCTCCTGGCAGGCGGACAGGCTCCAGATCCGCAGCGTGCCGTCGGCCGAACCGGAGACGAGATAACGTGCATCGCCCGATACACCAAGCGAGGTGACGTAATCGAAATGGCCACGAAAATGCCGTAGGATCGGGCACGGATCGTCGTCTCCGAGGCGGCACACAAAGATGCTATTCTGCACGTCAGTACCCACGGCGATCGCGACCGGTTTACCATTGGCATCGGGAATCCAGCAAAAGCAGATGATGTTGCCGTTGATTTCGGGAGGGAAGGAGACGACGCCTCGTCTCTTGCCGCCTTGTGATAGTTGCAGAATGGTGCGGCCGGCGCGGATCGCCCGGCTGGCACTCCAATCGCCCTGGGCCCATTCGACGCCAAGCCAGTCGTCGTCTTTGACCGCGCCGTGACCGGAAAGCGAAAGGGCCTTGGGATCGAAGCTAGTGTCGAGCGGGCCATAATCATTAAACCGGGCCTGTTCGTAGGCGGTTCCAAATGCAACGCGATAGATGGGCGCTTCCTTGACGAAGGCCACTTTGACGACCCGCCGCGCACTGCCGCGCAGCTCAGCGGATTTCGGAGACGACGCGGTCGCGCCGACGAAAACCGCATGGTTTGCGCCGCCGCTGTATGCCAATTGCTCGCCGTTGGGGCTGATGGCACAAGCCCAAACGTCGTCCTCCAGTTCAAGCGGCTGGCGAGAAGCGATTTTCCCGGTGCCTACATCCCAAAGCTGCAATTCACTCGTCCCCTTGTCGTTGTCGACGGCCGTTCCCGCCGCCAATGTCTTACTGTCAGGCGTAAGGCTGAGGGAATGCACCACACGCCCTGGCTGGAGTTTGCGAACCCTGTCTTTCGAGGCCAAGTCCCAAATGAAGACGTTGCCATCCTGGTCGGCCGAGGCCAGGCGGCGGCCGTCGGCGCTGGCCGCCAGCGCGGTCACGACGCCAACATGCACCGTTTTGTCGAACGTCGCGTCCACCTTGCGAGTGGACAAGTTGATCTGCTGCAAGTTCCACTGTGGCCGGCCAACCTTTGCATTGATGAATACTGGCACGACGACGTGCTTGTCGCCCAGCATCGCCAGCCGCCTGAACTTGGGTTGCAATGAAATTAAGTTCGCATTTTCTTTACCGTAGACCTTGACATCGTCGTCGTACAACATCGACGGTTTCCAGTCGCCCCCACCTCTCTTCCAAAGGATCGCCCGGCCGGTGTAGTCAAGCGAGGCCAACCATTGGCCATCGCGAGAAAACGCCAGCGATCCCACCGAGTTGCGGTGCCCAACTGAGACAAGGCGTCCAGCCGCGTCGCGGTGCTCATGGAGCAACTTGACGAACGTGCCGTCCACGGGATTGACCAACCTGATTTCACCTGCGTCGTTGGAAGCTCCGTAACCGGCAATGGCGAGCAATCCGTCGTTGGGAGCGACGGCCAAGGCGTTGATGCTGCCTCGCAAACCACGATTGACCGGCCAGCGGATCGTGCGTTCAAGCAAGTGTGTGCGCCGCAAGTCGCGCGTGATGGCCGACGTGTTCCACACGTGAACGACTTTGTCGAGCCCGGCTGAGTAGAGATGCTTCGAATCTGGTGCGAATGCCAACGCCCGCACGGCCGCCGTATGGCCCTGCGAATTGATCATCAACCAGGGGCGGTCTTCGTCAGCCCTCACTCGCACCAGATCGCGCTGCTGCGGATCCTGCGCGGCGAGCGGGCCGCCGGCAGCCAGCGTTACGGCCAATAGCACCAACACGATTTGCCGCAAGCCGATCCGCATGGTTCTTTTTTTGGATGTAGCGGAATTCGTGAGAATTCCGACCGTCAGGCGAGCAAATCGGAACTCACACGCTTTTCCGCTACGATTTCCTAAGGGGCGGACTTCAAGGGAATCGAAACGAACAATTCGCCGGCGCCCTTTTTCCTTGTCGAGACCGACATGCTGAACGTGCTCGTCTGCTTGCCGTGTGGCGGCTCCTCCAGCACGCGCGTCGATTCCTCGTCCTTCAACTCGCCGCCAATCTTGGTCAGCACGTCGTCGTTGAACATGCCGCGGAACTTGGTGCCTTGCGTCTGCTGTTCGCGGATCGACTTGAGCGTCTTCTGCGTGCGGGCTTTGAGCTTCTTCTGGATCGCAAGCTCCTCGGCGGAGAGTTTTTCGTCGGGCTTCTTGAACACCAGCGCCGAAAGCACCTTAAGGTCGACCAACTCTTCGGTGGCGACGACGATCAGCCGTTCGTCGCCGGCGGGCTTCTCGAATTCGATGTAGCCGTCGTCGGGAAGCTTCAGGACTTCATCGCGCTTGGCCAAGGGGGCCGTTTCGTCGCCGGCCGGTAAGAGGCAGCTTCGCTGGCCGCTGGACCCTTCGTGAAAGATATAAATGTAAAGATCGCTCAATGGTTGCACCTGCACCCGAATCCGGTCGCCCAGTTGGAACTGGTGCTGGTGTGGATCGATCGCCTCTTCCTCGTCACCTTTGCGCAAGAGCACGGTGTACTCCAGCGCCACCACCTTGCGAATGTTCCCCGGCAATGGCTCGGCTCCGGTGGCCGCCAGGGCGCCGTTGGCGTGGTCTTTCACGTACTTGCGCACCAGGTCGCGGACACTGGGTTCTTCGGCGTCGCCACGAGCGGCCGGCGCGAGGCAGGCCACCGCGACGAACAACGTCGCGGGCCAACGGATGTGAGCGGCATTCATGTTTGGTTTCTCCAACGCGCCCCGGAACAGGCAAAACACCCCATGCGCAGTCTCGCCCTGGCCATCGTTACATCATATCAGCTTGTATCAAGCATGGCAAAAAGGAAGGCCACACCCACCAGAATTGTAGGTCAGGCTTTCCAGTCTGGCGGGAACACGAGTTGCGAGCGCCAGCCGCTGAAAAACGGCACGATACGGCGATCAACGCATGCCGACGGCCGGCTCCCCACCGATGGGCCCCTCAGGCATTTCGCCCAGCGGCGCGCGACCCGCGGTATGGGAACCGATTTCATCCACCTCGGCGTCATGGAGCAGTTCGACGACTTCACGCCGGCTGGCCAGATAGTAACCGACTCCGACCATCGCGATCAGGAGGGTAATCGCCCGGTAGCCCACGCAAACCGTCAACCCTCGGCCCACGCTGACAGCAAGATTGACGGGCACGTGTTGATAAAGGAAATCCACGACACCTTCGAAGGCCCCCAAGCCATTCATCGGCAAGGGCAACACGCCCGTGACCATCGCCAAAGGCACGATCACGAAATGTTCGGCCAATGGCGGCACCTCGCCCGGCAACCCACGGGCGACGAGGTAAATACCCAGAGAGCTCAGACTGTGGACCCCCAGGCTGAGGAGCCCCGCGAGCACCAGGCAGTCGAATCGCCGGCGATAGAGGCGGATCGCCCCGAGCAGACTACCGAATAGCGGCCCAGCGCGCGGCAATCGCTCCAGGAAGCTTGAAAAAGCGCCCTGCGTGATGCCTGGGATCAGCAAGATGAGGATGGCTGCGAGCCCAATCCCGGTCGCCAGCAGCGTCCCTCGGCAGATGATTTGGATCTGTTCGAGTTGAGTGTTCCATAGTCCAGTGGCGACAATCGCGGCGCTGGCCAGCACGAGCAGCATGTAAAGCCCGATCACGCGGTCGAGAACGATGGTGGCCACGGCTTCGGCACGCCGGCCGGGCTGTTCGCGCGCGATGAAGACGGCCTTGAACAGGTCGCCACCGACGTTTCCCAGCGAGACGAAGTTCAGCAAATAGCCCAGGAAGCCCAGACGGAAGGCGTCTTTCATCGAGAAAGGCAGACCGAGCGCCCACACGAGGATGTACCAGCGAACGAAGGTCAACATGACCGCACTCAGGCACGCCAACCATGCCAGGACCAGAATTCCCCAATCCTTGGGCTGGCCCGCCAGCGAGGTAAACGCCTCGCGGTTATTGGGGTCGGCGACCAGGTAGGCGATCAGGCCGAACGAAACGCCGAACTTGACGAGGTTCAAAAGTGTCTTGTTCACAGTGGAAAACGCCCGCGATACCACGGGGACAAGGGAGCGATGGGTCGCAATCCGCCGCGGTCCAGCATATCCGATGTCGCTTGACAGGGGCGAGTGAGAGTGATAAGTTTTTTGGTTCGCGACGGCAAGCCCAGTCTGCGACTGGAGTTGCACGTAGAAACCGATGGGGGATTAGCTCAGTTGGGAGAGCGTCTGGCTGGCAGCCAGAAGGTCAGGGGTTCAAGTCCCCTATCCTCCACT
>DATLQY010001099.1:0-8294 GCA_035534975.1 Pirellulales bacterium | reverse complement strand
GATCGCGGCGCGAGAGCTGGCCAAACTCAGCAAGGAAGACCTCGACGCCATCCTCAAGGTCATCAAGGTGATGCGCTCAAACAGGGGACAAGGCGGTGAATGATCGAATCGGTACTCAGCGTGAAGCGGTCAGGCGCGGTCTTCAACTGCGTCGGTCGCTTTCCATCCCCCGAGAGCACCCGGTCAACGTGTTCGACGTTGCAAGCTCAATCGGAGTCGAGGTCCAGTTCTTGGATCTGCCTTCGCTCGAAGGCATGTTCTACCGCGGACCGGATCCGAAAGTCATTCTCCCGAGCCTCAAGCACCGCCCCCGCGGGCGCGTGGCATTTTCGTGTGCGCATGAACTGGGCCATTTCGACCTCGGGCACGGCACACAAGTGGATAAGTACGTTGGAGAAGATGATGACCGCCGCCCAGGGCCCTCGCTAGAAGAGCTCGCCGCTGACACGTTTGCCTCGACGTTCCTCATGCCCCGCCCCGCGGTCCTCGCGCGCTTCTCGTGCAGAGGCTGGATGGTCGATGCAGTGTCCGCGCTCGATCTTTACCGAGTCGCGGCAGAGCTGGACGTGGGATACGGAACGTTGTGCAAGCACCTGCGGTATGGTCTCCAACTCGTCAATGACACCTGGATGAAGAGCCGCGCCAAGTTCGCACCCAAAGCGCTGCGCGCGGCAATCGCTCCTCGGTCTGAATGTCCCCGGCTTGTGGTGCTCGACGAGCACTGGCCTAAACTTCCGGTCGAACTTGAGGTGGGGGATTGCTTGGCGGTACCAACCATTCTGCGAGCAAAGCTGCCATCGTCCTTGCGGCAGGAATACGAGCATGACGGGCGGCGAATCCTTCGCGCCGCCGTACCTGGGGAAATGAAGGCTGTCGTTAACGACCAACTCGTCACCATCCGCATCGCTAGGGCAGGCTACTGCGGAATGCTCAAGTACCGTTACCTGGAGGAAGGGGAAGACGAATGAGCAACCTAACCTCTCACCTCACGCATAGTCAAGACGAGCAATCGAGATCATCCACGTTTGCGGACGCCCTACCAAGTGACGTAACTACCGCCCCCGAAAATTCTCACCGAGATCCTTGAGGAGAGGTACTGCGGAAATAGACCCCCAAATTCCACCGGCAAAACGGGCCAGCGTTTCGTGCCTGGCTGCCAATATGGCAGGCCAGTTCGAGCGCATCGTTTCCGAGCGCTTCGTCCGGCCGCGATGCGCTTTTTTTTCGCGGTTATACCTGCCCATGGTTATACTTTGACGTGGCGCAACGAGCACGAATTTCTCCTGGACGCTGTCCACCGACGCCTGTTTGCCCACTGTCGGCAGGTCGGTTTTAGACCGATGAACAGCATGGCTCCCGCTCTACGGGTGGATCAACTGCGCCGCTTCGCGGCAGAGAATCTCCGCCGTCAGCCAATCTGGATGGGTCGTGATCTCGTTGACGGGCACGCTCCCCTCAAATTCCGGCGAGCCGAGTGTCGCCAACTCAGGCGGGATCAAAGCCGTACACTCCGCGAGCGACTGGCGGGCCTGGTCGGACTATTGCGACTGCTGTTTCGCTAAGGCCAGCACCGCCAAGGCCAATGCCGACAAGTACCCGCACGGGGATTTGAACCCCGGTTACTGGGCTGAGAACCCAGCGTCCTAGGCCACTAGACGATGCGGGCGAGTGCGTATGACGTTTGTTACCCTATCGACCGGCCGGCTGTCAACCGCCGTTGGATTCCTCCGTGCGGAGCCAGCGCTGGATCATCTGACGCTGATCGCCGCGAACGCGAGGTCCGCCGATGTCCTGGTTCTGCCGTAACGTCGTCACGACCCATTGCCGCATTTGAGCGTCGGTGACCACGCTCTCCCACAGTGGCTTGAGCTCTTCGAGTTTTTCAATCGACTCGATGTCCTTGCGCTGGCGCGCCAGTGCCACGGCCTGGCCCGCCAGGCCAAACGCGCGGTACTCGGGTTCTTCGAGATCGGCCAGCGCGGCAAACTGCTCGAGCGCGTCGTCGTTCCGCTCCTGGGCGAGGTACCAGCGAGCCAGGTCCTTATCGGCCTGGCGCATCTCGTAATCGGCATCGGGAAAGAATTCCTTGACGCTTCGCAGCCATTCTTCGCTGTTCGTCGAGCGGTGGCGCATGAGCTGCCTGGCGACGAAAAGTTGCTCCTGGGCCGAGGCTTGCTTCGTCACCGGCACCTCGTGCGCGTCAGCCAGCAGGTACGGCGGCCGGCGGAGCCAGCCCACGCCGGCGCCCGCCGCGAAGGACACGACGGCGCCGGCCGCGAGCCACAACGCAGTTCGGCGGCGGTGCGACGACGCCCGTGACGAGCTTTGCATCAACACCGCCAAGCGCTGTGTGGCGGCGTGGCTTTCGGCGAGCGCCTCGACCAAAGGCCCGTCGGCCTCGCCCAAGACCCCGTGCCACGAGTCGTCCTGGCCCTCGATCTTGATCGCACGCAACTCGACGAGCAGCTCACGTGCGCTGCTATGCCGCTGCGCCGGGTCCTTAGCCAACATCTTGTGGATGGTACGACAGAGCGCCGGAGGAAGGTCGGGACGCAGCAATTCCAGCGGTTCGGGCTGTGTTTTCAGGTGCTGTACCGCGACCGCCAGGATGGTATCGCCGCGGAACGGAGGATGGCCGGCCAGCACCTGGTAGCATGTCACGCCAAAGGAGTAAATGTCGCTGCGGGGGTCGAGCGCCCGCCCCTCGACCTGTTCGGGGCTCATGTAGAGCGGCGTGCCCATCGTGATTTCCTTCTGCGTCAAGTGGACCGTACCGAGACCGTCGGGCAGCCGCGCCAGGCCGAAGTCGGCCACCTTCACCTCGCCGTTTTGGGCCAGCATGATGTTCTCGGGCTTGATGTCGCGATGCACGATCCCGGCGGTCGAGGCTTTGCAAAGCGCGGCGGCGACCTGTCGCATGATGGCCAAGGCCAGCCTGAGGTCGGGCTGGCCGCGACGGGTCATGTATTCCCGCAAGTTCTGCCCCTGGACGTACTCCTGAGCGATGAAATGAATGCCGTCGCAGCAACCCACGTCGTGGATTTGCACGATGTTGGCGTGGACCAGGGACGCCGCGGCGTGGGCCTCGTTATGAAACCGTTTGACGTAAGTCTCGTCGGTCGCCAGGCTGCTCTTGAGCACCTTGATCGCCACCTGGCGGTGCAGCGCGTCTTGTTCGGCCAGGTAGACCTCGGCCATCGCCCCCCGGCCCAGCCTTCGCAGCAGGCGAAAGTTCCCCAGTTGCCGACCCGACAAATCGGCTTCCGGCTTTGATTCGGCGGTGCTGGGTGTAGAGTCGGGCATGGATGGAACTTGTCGTGTTGTTTGGGTGGCGACGAACTTGAGTATGCGGGCGAACGATGAAATTGGCAACAACGGGGAAGGTCATTTGTTCTTGGTCATTGGTCATTGGTCATTTGTCTTTGGTGACGGTCGGTGGCTGGGGCAGAGCTTTAGCGATGCCCCACTGCCGTCATTGGTCATTGGAAAGTTGCGGGGCAATGAGGGACCGGGGCTGGGGCAATTTGACACCGCCGAGGTAAGATGGGATCTTACGTTCCATGAAGACGATCGTATCGACAAAGGGCCAGATTGTATTGCCCGCTGAAATCCGGCAACGCGACGGCATCGAACCAGGACAAGAATTCGAGGTCGAGCGGATCGCACGAGGTGAGTACCGGCTCGTGCGGTGCCAGCCTCGGGCGAATGACGGCTTGGTGGACTGGTTCCTCGCCTGTCCTGCGAAGGACTTCTTCGTCCCGCTCGAATCGGAATCCACGGACACGCTGCAAGCGGTGCGGCGGGATACAGCGTTTGGTTAGGCGTCTGATGCTGTGTGCTGACCGGCGTCGATCTGCGAAAGCGCCGGATACAGCCACCGCTCGCAACTCTTCTCCTTCGCTTTCTCCTCCAACTGCCGCATCACCTCCTCGTAAGTCATTTTGCCTTCAGCCGCGGCTTCCATGTCCAAGACGGTGTTGTGAAACAAATCTGCGAGGTGAAAGACGAGTTTGTTCTTCTGCTCGTCACCTTGAGCCCGGATTTCGACCAGGGCGCGGAACAACAGGCGGTGAACGAGTTCGAGCGGGGTCTTGTCGGTCGTGCTCATGATTCAATCCAAGTCGGGGAACATGGACATGTCGGGGGTATAGGACCGGACAGGCACCTCCGTGTCCGATTCGATCCTGCTGTTCGGATCGGCAGCGCGGCGAAGCAACTCATAGGCGCGGCCGTTGCCGTCGACCAGCGTTCCAGTGCGGGTGTTCTCGGTGAGGAAATCGCCCTTCGCGGGATTGCAAGCCGACTCGAGCAATTCGCCATCGGTCAGCTTCCGGAGTCCAGATCGCGGCAAACTGTGGGCAGCGCCCTGGATCGGCTGCAAATCCTTCACTTTGATCTGACGCATAGGTTGGCCGGGAGTAAACGGCGCCGTTTTGCAACTCCGCGAACTACACGCTATGGACGTTGTAATATAGCAGACCGTTGCTCATTTGTCACGCAGTCCGAAGCAGCCAAGGCCATGACAAACGACCCATGACGAGATACAACGACCATAAATCACGGACCCATACCGCCATGTTACGCGATCCCGTGCTCGAATTGCTTCGCCGGAAGGTCACGCCCGAACTCTACTGCGAGGTCCGTGGTCTGTGGCAGGAACACTCGAAGGCCGAGGATCGCCGCGATATTCCAGGTTTGCTGGCAACGCTGACGGACGACTGCGTCTACGAGCTGTTTCCCGGCGGCAAGCGTTGGACCGGACATGCCGGTGCCGAGCAGTTTTACACGGAGTTGTTGACCGCGTTTCCCGACGTCAAGTTCCGCCTGACCGACATCGTCATCGGGCCGCAGGGCGTCTGCGAGGAGGCGGTCGTCACCGCCACGCACCTGGGGGACTGGCTCGATTACCCGGCCAGCGGCCGGTGCGTGGAATTCAAGGTCGTGATCTTCTTCCCCTGGGACTTGGAACGAAAGAGATTTCGCGGCGAGAAGATCTACCTCGACGCGCACGAACAAGCCTTGGGCGGAGGAAAGGGGGTTAGGCAATCTGTGGATTGACTTCCTCGTTCGCCTACTTCGCCCCTTCCAACGCGCGCGCCGCCGACACGCGATCGCCGGAATCGACGTGCCCAAGCGCGCGACCCAGTGCCGCGATGTGCCGCTCGGCAAACGGCACCGTGGCGCCTGGCGCGGGAGGGTCCGGCACGAGCCGCGCGGCGATCGCCCGCGCCAGTTCATCGACGCCGCCAGGCGCCATGCTGTTGGCGTACACGCCCGGCGGACGAGAACGACTGGTGTCCGGCGGCAGGTCACTCTTGGTATGGACCACCAGGGCATCAGGCCATTCGGCCAACAGATCATCATCGTCGGCCGACCAGGCCTGGCCGGCGTCGAACACGAGCACACGCAACGCGGCCCCGGCCAGACGCTGGCGCGCCAAACGCACGCCAGCCGACTCCAGTTCATCGCCGCCGGCGCGCAGCCCCGCGGTATCGGATAGTTCGACCGGCCAGCCGTCGAAGGCCGTGGCGGCCGTTACCACGTCGCGCGTCGTGCCCGGCCCGTCGTGGACGATCGAGCGGCGATAGCCAACCAACGAGTTAATCAGGCTACTCTTGCCTACGTTGGGCCGCCCGGCCAACACGACTTGAAATGGGACGATCAGGTGCAGGCCCAAGGGTGCGCGGGCGAGCAGCGCTTGCAAGCGTTCGCGCGCGGTTGCCAGGCTCGAGTTATGGCCTGCCGCCAGAAGTCGCGCGATTTCGTCGATCGCCCGGCCCAATGCGCCGTGGTATTGATCCAAGAGGATGGCGGCGGTCCGCTCGGTGCGCGCGTGGGCCAGGGCTTCGAGCGCCTCGGCCTGGATCGCACCACCGGCTTCGTCACAATTCCAAGCTTGCCAGGTCATCGGCCGGCAACCCACGTCGGCGAGCGCTTCGAGGACCGCCGCCACCGCCGCCTGGCCACCGTGGCAATGGATCTCGACCCGATCGGCCCCGCGGCAAACGACGACCAGTTCTTCGCCCGGCTCGGTGCCCCACCGGCCGAACACGATCCTTCCCATGGAGAATGCCGCCAGCGGCCGCCCGCTGGCGGGGCGGAACAACCGGCCGACGATGGCCATCGCGTCGCGTCCGGAAACGAGCACCGTGGCCACGGCGCCACGACCCTCGGGTGTGAGCACGATGGCCCGCGTGGACGTGCGGTCGGAATCGGGGTTATGATGCTCATTGGTCATTGTTCATTTGCACGGCCCAAGGCCGTTGTTCTTATACACTGGGCAATCACCTTGAAAACCATCATCGAACCCTTCCGCATCAAGGTCGTCGAGCCGATTCGGGTGCTCTCGCGCGACCAGCGCGAGGCGGTGCTGAAACGGGCGGGCTTCAACATGTTCCTGATCGCCTCCGACGACGTATTGATTGACCTATTGACCGACAGCGGCACGGGGGCCATGAGCAGCCGGCAGTGGGCCGGCGTCATGCAGGCCGACGAGAGCTACGCCGGTTCGCCCAGCTTCTACCGCTTCGAGCGCACGCTCAGCGAAGTGAGCGGCTTCGAACACGCGCTGCCCACGCACCAAGGCCGGGCCAGCGAGCGGATTCTGTTCGAGCTACTCGGCGGACCCAGTAAGGTCGTTCCCAACAACGCGCATTTCGACACCACACGGGCCAACGCCGAACATTCCGGCGCCATCGCCGTCGACTTGCCGATCGCCGAAGCCAAGGATACCCGAAACCGGCACCCCTTCAAGGGAAACATGGATGTGGCGGCACTGCGGACGCTGATCGCGCGCACCGGGCGGGAGCACGTGCCCCTGGTGAT
Source organism: Pirellulales bacterium (assembly GCA_035534975.1). Lineage (GTDB taxonomy): Bacteria > Planctomycetota > Planctomycetia > Pirellulales > JAICIG01 > DATKSN01. Next base: position 1,469 of record DATLQY010001099.1, on the reverse strand, counting down.
GGTGACGGTCACCAGCAATGGCTTCGGCGGCCAACCGGTGAGCCTCGAAAACCTGCGTGCCGTCCGCCGTGTGTGCGATGAATTTCGCCTGCCCCTGTTCCTCGATGCCTGCCGCTTCGCCGAGAACGCCTATTTCATCAAGCAACGCGAGCTGGGGCAACAAGATCGTGCCGTGCGCCAAATTGCCCGCGAAATGTTCGACCTGGCCGACGGAGCGACGATAAGTGCCAAGAAGGACGGGCTGGTCAATATCGGCGGCGTCCTCTTGGTGCGCGACGCCGCGCTGTTCCGTCGGGCGAGCAATCTGTTGATCCTGACTGAAGGGTACGTGACGTACGGCGGCCTCGCCGGGCGCGACCTGGAGGCGATGGCCCAAGGGTTCTTGGAAGTCCTGGACGAAGACTACCTCCGCTATCGGATTCGCAGCGCCGAATACGTGGGCGAGAAGCTTTTGGCGGCGGGCATTCAAATCGTCGAGCCGCCCGGCGGGCACGCGATCTACATCGACGCCACGGCCTTCTGCCCGCACATCGCGCCGGCCCAGTTCCCAGGCCAGGCGTTGGTCGCGGCGCTCTACCGCCACGCGGGCATCCGGTCGGTCGAAATCGGCTCGGTGATGTTCGGCGGCGAGGGGCACGAGCCGCCCGCATTGGAGCTGGTGCGGTTGGCCTTTCCGCGGCGGGTTTACACGCAGTCGCACATGGACTACGCTTGCGAGGCGGTGATCGAGGTCCACGAGCGACGGCACGAGATCCGCGGCCTGCGGATCGTCGAAGCGCCCGCCGTGCTGCGGCACTTCACGGCCACGTTCGAGGAGGTCTGACTTCATGGAGCATGGACCGCGCACCCGCAGGAAATTCCTCGCGACGACGGCCGCCTTCGGCGCGGGTCTCGCCGGCCTTCGTGCGGTACTCGCCTGGCCGAGCGACGGGAAGCTCCCCGTCACTGGTCGGGCGAACCGAAATCTCGAGTCGTTTGACCGGTTGATGACGTCATTCGTCGCGGAGCACCAGATTCCCGGGGCCTCGCTGGCCGTCGCACGCAACGGCAAGCTGGTCTTCGCGCGAGGTTTTGGGTATGCCGACGTCGAGCAGACGGAGCCCGCCCAGCCCGCGTCGCTGTTCCGCATTGCGAGTGTTTCCAAGCCGCTAACCGCCGTGGCGGTTTTGCAGCTCGTTGAGCGGGGCAAGGTGGGCCTCGACGATAAAGTGGTCGACCGGATGAAGCTGACCCCGTTCGTGAGTCCGGGCACCGAGCCCGACGAGCGTTGGAAGCAAATCACGATTCGACAATGTCTCCAACACACCGGCGGCTGGGACCGCGAAAAATCCGGTGACCCCATCGGCTGGCCGTTTCAAATCGCCGAAGCGCTGAAGGTCTCCCCGCCGGTCGACCCGGTTCAAATCGTCCGGTACATGATGGGCCGGCCCCTCGACTTCGACCCTGGAGCGGAACATATCTATTCGAAC
>DATLQY010001098.1:0-13360 GCA_035534975.1 Pirellulales bacterium | reverse complement strand
TAAAGGCCAGGCGTTGGCGGACAGCACAAGGGCGTCAGCCCGCCGTGCAGGTGTCCGCCGAAGCCTGGACTTGGCTTCAGGATTGGTGGAAGGCCGCGAGATCTGAGCCACGGCGGCCGCGCATGCCGAGCGCGGGTACGCATTGCCCCGCGGACCGACGTCGACCGGTAGAAGCCGCCGCCACCGGTTGGTTCGACGTAGGACCCGAGTCGCCTCAACACGACGGCCTTGCCGCGACAAGCCTTTCCGGCCCAGGAAGCCACCGAGCCGCGCCGTTACGGCGCCGCCCAACTCATCGCGGGCGGGAAGGCGCCGGTCGTTCCTTGGCGCAGCCACACGACCGCCGCGACGCCACGGCGGCATCCAGGACGCGGTCGCCTCGCTCGCGGCCATTAAGGCGGAGGCATCGACGCTCGCTCGTTCTCTATTGGGCGACCGCCCCGAATCTCCGCCCCCCCGAGGGCTAACGGTTGAGCCGCCGCCGCCGCCGCGGCGTCGCCCACGGCCTCCGACACGCGACGTCCGCCGGCCGACGCTGTGCGCGCTACGCAACGCAAACCAACTCCGAATCCCCCGACCTGGGGCCACGGCAAAGCGGACACGCGAGGCAAAGGGTGGCTCGGTTGGAAACGGCGCCGCTACGCGGCTTGCTCCCCGTCATGGGGATGTCGGAGATCGGTTTGCGTTGCTCCGCTTTGGCCTTTTCTCGCGCGCTCGTTGCTGCGCAACGAGCGCGTTTCGCGAGCGCGAAAAAGGCCCTCCAGCGTCGGCGGGTCGGCGGAGCGTGGGAACCAGGGATGGTGGGCCGTCGCCCGCCAAAGGCGGTCTTGTCCCACCCTACATCCCTGGCGGCTGGTTGCGGCCCAAGGCCGCGTCAGTCCAGTTTTCTCCGATCCCTTCTTGTCGGCATAGGCTCAATCGTCGTCGCTGGACGTCATGTCGTAAAGCCGCGCGCGGGCCGCGGAGCAGAACTTGTCGACCCCCTTGATGCCCTTGGTGAGCTTGGCGTAGTGGTCGAGCCGCATCGTCGCCAGACCGCGCGCCTTCATGGCGTTCTTCAGGGCCAGCATTTCGGCTGAGCACTCGCGCAGCCGTTTCATGAATTTCTCGAACTTGGCCCCATCAAACTCCGTGAGCGGCTTTCGGCCGCCGCGTTTGCCTTTGATCGTCGCCATCCGGTCCCTCGCTCGTCGTCGTCGTCGAACGGGCCCGCGTACCGTTACGGGCCCTTATTGGTAAAACAATAACCTGTCCAGAAAGATTTGTAAAGACCTAAACGCCGCGATGGCCGGAGCTTACGTCAGTTGTTATTTCAGTAATATATTTTGTTGACATTAAAGAAATATCAGATACAATACCCTGCGGTGGCCACCCGGCCCCGGCGCCGTCTGCGGCCGGGAGCCAAGGCGGGCTGAAGCCCACGCCACCAGCGCAAGAACTTCGCAAGCACGCCAGCCATGAGCCAACGCAATCACCTCTCTTTCGACCTGACGCCCGAGCAATGGGCCGACGTCAACCAGGCCATGCTGGCCTGCTTTGCCCGGCGGTCAAAGCCCGGCCCGTACGATCCGGTCAATGGCGATCCGGTCAACGGCGATCCGGTGAATGAGGCACTGGCCATCATCTGCCGCGAGTGGCTTGCCACGCACGACCTTCCAACCTGAGGAGCACCAGCATGGAATTCCATTCACTGGCGAACATCTTTCCGCTGATGTCGGATTGCGAACTCGACGTCCTGGCCGCCGATATCGCGGTCCACGGCCTGCGCGAGCCGATCCACACCTACCAGGGCCGCATTCTCGACGGACGCAACCGGTTCAACGCCTGCCGCAAGGCCGGCGTCGAGCCCTGCTTCGTCCCCTGGGAGGGCAAAGGCGACCCGGTCGCGTTCGTCGTTTCAATGAACCTCCACCGCAGGCACCTCAATGAGTCGCAACGAGCCGACATTGCCGCCAAACTCACGACGTTGGCCCGTGGTGGGGACCGCCGAAGCGATCAAAGCGCAAATTTGCGCTTTGAAAACGACAAGCACGACGTGAGCGTCGAGCAGGCCGCTGAATTGCTCAACGTCAGCGAGCGAAGCGTCGACTCGGCACGCCGCGTCCGTCAACACGGCCACGAGGCGTTGGTGGCCGCGGTCGAAGCCGGCCAGGTGAGCGTGAGCGACGCCGCCAAGGTCGCCAGGAAACCGAAGGACGTCCAGCAAGCGGCCATCGACGCCGTCGCCAACGGACGGGCCAAGACGGCCGCCGAGGCGGCCCACCGACTCCAGCGCAACGGGCTTCCGCCGGACACCCCGCCTGCCGAAACCGACGCGCTGGGAATTACCGTCCCCGAGGCGTACCTGGCGGTGTTCGCCACGCGCTGCGAGTTCCAGGCGGCCGCCCGCAAGCTCGACGAGGCGCGCCGAGCGGTTGAAGAACTGGCCGAATCACCAGCCGGTTTCTACTTGCGGAAGGAGCTGCAACACCTCGCCGGCAAGTTCAAGGAAATCAAGTACGTCGTGACCCACACCGCGCCCCACACGGTCGCCCCGGCGAAGCGGAACGAGCCCAAATGGGTCTCTGAAATCGTCTGGCGCACGCTTTCCGACGAGGAACGCGGCCAGGCGAGCCGACCCGCTGCGCGGGTACCTCGGCATTAGCCCCCGGTTCGCAAACCGCGGGCACGAGGCAGTTTTATTCACGAGGCAAGAGCGATGGGAAATCAGGTCGGTTCGAATTCGGGCGCGCGCCAAGCCACGAGCTCACTAAGTTGTCCGCGACGCCGCCGTCAGAACGAAAAGTCTCAACACTCTTTCCATTCATTCACTCCGAAACGAGTCGACCAGCCATGAACCCCTACCGCAAACCGATGCCGCACGAAACCGTGACCCTCGTCGATACCGATGGCAACGTCTGGGCGCGGCTGAACTGCCGCGATTGCCTGCTCAAGGACCCCAATGAGTTGCGGTTCCCGGTCTGGGTGCTTAGGGGCACCGGATCGGGCTTGTGCCAGCGCTGCCGCAAGCCGCGCGAGGAATCGCAAGAGGAACCGCGCGGCAGCCAAGGTTTCAACTCCAACCTCCGCCGCAGCGACATCCATCGAGAACAGTATGACGGCGAGCGCCGCTGGTACCAGGAAGAGGTGAGTGGTGACTGGTGAGTAGTGAGTCGTTTCGCGCCACCCACATCCCCCACCACTCACCACTCACCCCTCACCACTCACCCCTCACCAACCAATGCGATCCCCTGACTGGATGTCCCCCGACGGCAACATCGCCTTGCACCAATGCCCTTGCGAGGAGTTGTTGGCCGAAATGGACGAGGGAAGCGTCAATCTGGTCGTGACGAGCCCGCCCTACAACACGCTCGAAGGCGAGGTCAACGCATACGGCTTGCGGGCCCAGCGTGCCGGCGGGCCGGACCACTGGCTCGAAAAGGTCCGCAATCAGGGTTACGACGACGACCGGCCCGAAGCCATCTACCAGGCCTGGCTGACATGGATCGTGTCGCAGTGTTTGCACGCGAGCAAGTCGCTGGTCTGGGTCAACCACAAGCCGCGCTACCGCGATGGGCGGGCCCAGTTGCCGGAGCGGTTCCTGCCGTTCGATCTGTGGGACATGGTGGTCTGGAACCGCCGCGGCTCGATCGCGCAGAACTGCCGCAAATTTCCCCCCTCGTTCGAGTTTCTGCTGGGCTTCGGCCGCCAAGGCTACTGGGATCAGCAGTGCGCGAGTTGGCTTTCGGTGTGGGACGACATCGCGCCGGCGCGAGGGTTCGACGACCACCCATGTCCCTGGCCGCTGGAGATTCCCCTGCGACTCATCGAGGCGACCTGTCCAATGCGCGGCGTGGTGCTCGACCCGTTCATGGGGCGGGGCACGACCGCCGTGGCCTGCGTCCGCCTTAGTCGAAGTTGCATCGGCGTGGAGCGCGACGAGCGGTTCTTCGCCGCCGCGGTCGCCAACGTCGAAGCCGAGCTGCGCCGCTGGCCGTTCGAAATTGACGATTACGTGCGGCGGGTGCAAATACCTGGAAACCACGAATTGCTCGGATGTCACGGGTGAGGAGGTAAGGAGATGAGGGGATGAGGAGACGAGGGGATGAGGAGGTAAGGGGCGTCCGTCTTTTCATCGAGTCCCGTCTGCTACCTCTCCTGCGGTAACCGTGCTATCTGTGAAATCATCCGTGCTATCTGTGGTTCGTAACGATGATGTGAGGAGAACATGGAAATTGAAACGGTTTCGCTCGAATGCGACGACGATTTCATCGACCCGACGCCTAGAGAAATCCTGCTTCGCCGGGCCATGATTCATCGCTCCAGGGGCGAGTTGGACATGGCGGGTTGGCTCGAACAGGCGGCGGCCGAACCCGACGAGGCGGCCGACGACGACGACCCCTTCGAAATGACGCTCCGCGATTTCGGTTTCTACGAAGCGTTCTGCGAGCTGATGCTCCGCCAGGGCGTTTGGTACGTCGGCCAACTGGTCGAGTGGCGCGCGGGCATGCTGCTGCGATTGCCCAACATGGACCGCCGCAAACTGCGCCGCGTCGCCCGTCGCCTGCGACGTTTCGGTTTGCACCTGCGTCGGGGCCGCCGGGCCACGGAGAAGTGGCAAATCGAACACGATCGTCAGGGTTCGGCGCCGGACGAGCAGACGGAGGGCGATGGACTCTCATCGTTCACTACCCGAAAGATCATCGAGCTGTGGGAAAAGGGCGTGTCGCAACGAGAGATTTCCAGCCGCTTCGATCTCGGCCGCAACACGCACTACAAGGTCTGGACGATCATCCAGACCCAACAGCGCCGGAGGTCGGCCGACGCGCTGCGCCGGCACCTGGGCGAGCCCGAGTGGCTCCTCGAGGTCGCCACCGAGTATTTGCCCGACAGCACCCAATGGGAACTGGTCGTCAGCATCGACGGCGGCGCGCGCGACCGGCTGCGCGGATTGGATACGTGGGAATCGCGGCCCGTGCGCGTGGAGGAACGGAAGTAGGTTTTGGGTTTTGGGTTTTCCTCGTTCCCACGCTCCGCCGACCCGCTGCGCAGGTGCCCCGAACGGCTCTTCGGCCGCTCCGCGGCCCCGTCGATGCCGCCAAGCCAGTCCGGCCATAGGTTGGGAATTAGCGATTCCAACCAATTGACCGGAGGACTTCCATGCTCGATCTTGAATGCGATCGCGAGTTCGTGCCCGGCGACCTGCTGGTGTTCGCAGGAACCGGCTTCGACTCGCGCTTCATCGCACTGATGTCGTGTCGCCCCTGGCAGCTCTTGAAGGGGCAGTGGTTCTCGCACATTGGCATTTGCGCTCTGGGCCCGGCCGGCGACGTGCTCGTGTTCGAAAGCACGACGTCGTGCGAGCTGCCCTGCGAGGTGCTCCGCCGCAAGGTCCACGGCACGCAGGCCCACAAGCCCCGCGAGCGACTCGACGTTTACTCGGGGAAAGTCTGGCGAATGCGGTTGGCGCCGCGCGAGACGCTGACCGAAGACGAGAGCTCGCGGCTGACGGACTTTTTGATGGCCGACCTCGGTAAGCCCTACGACTACGACGGCGCGTTGATTGCCGGCACGTTCGTTCTGCGCTTGTGCCGCGCGTTTCTGTCGCGAACGGACGTCTTCTTTTGCAGCGACCTGGTGATGGCCGCCTTGAAGGACGTTCGCGTCGTCGACCACGACCTGAACCCGCGCAGCTACTCGCCGGGCCGCGCCGTGCGCGACCTGACGTATTGGGGCACCTACCAGCCCCTGGCAAAACGCGGCAGTCAGAGCCAGCGGTTGAAGTGACATGTTCGTAGCGTGGACTTTAGTCCGCGTTTGCAAAGTCACGAGCTCGCGGGCTAAAGCCGACGCAACGGTTTTTGGTCGAACGAGTGATTGAAACGATCCAAGCCAACTCACTTCTAAAATCGAAACATGGTCAAGAACTGGATGGAACAACGAGCGGAGCGAGCGGTCAAGCGAATGCTGATCCGGAAGTGGATCGTCGTGCCGCTCTGCAACGGTCTGATATGGCTGACGGGCTGGGAGGTCTGGCTATGGGAACAGGCAAAGGGTTTTATCGCATGGGTCGCCTGCGGATTTCATCCCTGGTACTAGCGCTTGCCGTGTCGGCACTGGCGACCATTGGCTGCAAAGTCAAGAACGACAAACCAACGTGCCCGCCGGGCCGGCCCTGCCCGATGAAAAATACAAAATGAGAAATGAGAAATGCAAAATGAGAAATGTAAAACGACCGGAAACCAACTTCCCGGTTTCTCATTTCCCATTTCTCATTGTTCCCTCCCGTCTCCGATTTCGAATTCTTCTCCCGGCGAACGGCGCCATGATCGAAACACGTTTTGGATTGGAGCAAAACCCATGAAACGACCTGCACGTCCCCGCGTCTCCCCATCTCCGCGTCTCCGCGTCTCTCTCTTCCTGCCGCTCGCGCTGCCTCTGGCATTCAGCCCGGGTTGCGTAGTCCGCGGCGGCTCCGTGCCTTCGGCGCCGGCGCCGGACCAAGGCGACGATTGCCCGTACCCGCTTACCGGATTCAACGAGATCCCGGTGATGAACCTGCCGCTGGAGGCGCGGTGCAAGAATTACAACGGCGGCTCGTGCGTTTGCGCCTCGACGATTTCGTGCCTAAGGTGGCAGGGCCGCGACGACCTGGCGCAGCAGGTCCGCGAGATTTGTTCCGGCGGCCAATCGAGCGGAAGCCTGCACGAGAAGCTCGATCGGCTGGGCATCCGCTACGCTTCGACGACCAACGGCGACGTGAAGCTCTTGGAGTGGGCGGTGCGAACGCGGCGCGGCAGCGGTATCACGTTCTACGGCAACCACTTCGTCAACCTGGTGCATCTCGACGCCGACAAGGCGATCCTGCTCGACAACAACCGGACGGGCCAGTACATCCCGATCCCGCGTGAGGAATTCGTCCGCCGCTGGCAAGACCAATACGGCGGCTGGGCCACCGTGCCCGTCTATTCCCCCGCCCCGCCGTTGCCGTACGTCGTGAGGCATTAAGGAAAGGCGATAGGCGTTAGGCATTAGGCTTTAGGGGAAATGGACTCGGAGCGAAAGGATGATGAGGTGATGGGGTGATGAGATGATGAGATGACCGGCGCTCTCCTTATCTCCTTATCTCCTTATCTCCTGACTCCTCACCCCTCATCTCCTCATCTCCTCATCTCCTGATCCCCTCACCACTCCACCACTCACCACTCACCACTCCACACATCAACCCTCCTCCAACAGAAAGGAAAGTTTATGAAACCAATCAAGGGAAAACTCCTGGCCATCGTCGCTTTTGCCGCGCTCATCGCCGGCATGGCCTGGTGCGTCATCAGCGGCGCCAAGAAGAACGACGGGCTGCTGGCCAAGGAAATCGCCGCGAAGATGGCCCTGGTCGAAGCGCAGGCGAAGTACGCCACCGAGTTGGCCGAGTACGCCGACCGTGTGATCGAGCTGCCCGAGGACGGCGCCAACTGGCACACGACCGTTTTCACGGCGACGGAGCCGACGCCGCACGAGCGGCAGCTTCTGTCGTGGTTCGACGGCGACCAACGGCTGGCGAAACTCAAGTCGTCGACGCACTTTCACCACTACACGCCCGCCAGCTCCGTGTACCCGCGTTATTCCAACGTCGTGTCGGGCGGCCAGACGGCGGTGATGGTGCAGGACGCCTCGGGCGTCGTGGTCTACAAAGTCAGCGGCGAGGCGACGCCGAAGGAGCCGTGGCCGTTGTTCAAGGGGATCAAGGAGTGCATCCAGGCGCACTGTCCTCACTTGCGGCCATGCCCTTGCCCCACGCCGCCGCCCGGACCAGCGCCCTCGCCTTCGCCGCAACCCGGTCCGAGCCCGATTCCCGACGTCGGCCCGCCGGACGGCACGTCGCCGTTCGACGCCAAAGACGAGACGTTGGCGATCGTGCTGTTGTTTGCCGGGGCGATCGTCGTCGGGTTCCTGCTCTCCTGGAAGAAAGGAACTAATACGCCGTTCTAGGCAGACGTGGCTCAACAAATGACCAATGACCATTGACAACTATCAAAAGGACAACTGACAAATGACCCCAATCTTTGCTTTCGCATTCGAGGTTTCCCCGGTGGTGGCCGTGATTGGCTGTGTGCTTTTGGTCGGCGGCGGCCTGGCGATCGGCAAGCTGCTCTGGCAAGACGACCGCAAGCTGCGGCAATTCCAGCGCGAGTGCCAGGACCTTTCGCAGTTGCTGGCCCACCTTGGCTTTCAATTGTTGCCGCCGATCTTGAACGACGTGGCGCTCTTGGATTTCGCCCAGCTCACGAACGACTTCCGCAACGCGGCGCGGGTGCTTTCCGACCCCAAGCTCCGCGCGGTCGAGTTCGCCAAGTTGTTGAAGGGGCTGGTCGACGACCAGCTTGGCGACAAGCGCACGGCGCAGGTGTTTCTCGACGACGTGGTGGCCGCGGCGAAGCAGTTGGGCTTCACTCCCAGCACGACGGCGCTGGGCGGAACGCCCGACGATTCGCTATTGACCGACGCGCCCGGCGCGCCGAGCCCGGTCACGGTCCACATCCACAACGTGCCCACGCCGACCGAGGCCGCCGCCGGCGCCGCGGCGACCAGCGGCACGGCGAAAGCGTGAGGTGATGGGCGTGAGGCATTAGGTGATAGGCGTCAGGCGAGCGGGGGGCGTAAGCCCCCTGTTTTTTTCCGCATCGTGTGCGGACCGGGTGATCAGCAACCTGAAGCGGGAGCGTTGATCGGCGACGAAGAACGACAGAAAAATGGGGACAGAAAAATGAGGCCGGCGACTCACCCGTTCTCCTCCTGTTCCGATATTTCTGTCGTCATCTTTCTGTCGTAAATCCGTGTTCATCCGTGCTATCCGTGGCCCCCCTTCCCGCATTCCCCGAACATGCGATCTTCCCACCGAACCAGCAAGGCGCGCCAGTCACCGACTCCGCCGGACGTACGGAAAGCCGCGCGCGAGCTCCCCGAGATGTGGCAAGTGCTCGTCCAGTGCCGCGACGAGGAACAGCAGCGCGAAGTCTACGAACGGATGACCGCCGAAGGATTCAAGTGCCGCGTGCTCGTGCTGTAGCCGAGAAGGTTACAGGTTACAGGGAACAGCCGGCTCCTCGCTCGCAATTTTCAATCCGCAATCCGAAATCCGCAATGTCCCTCGTCTCCGCCATCGTCGAATGCCCGGTGATCGAGTCGTTTCGCGTGGCGCAAGTGGCGGGCATGTTCGACCTCACTCTGGCCGACAAGTGTCGCGAGACGTTTGCGGTCGAGGTGCCGGGTCTGGACGAAGCGTGGCAGATTGGCGTGATCGTCGGACCCTCCGGCAGCGGCAAGACGACGATCGCCCGGCAGGCGTTCGGCGAGCAGCTTCATTCCGCCGGAGAATGGCCCCGCGACCGGGCGCTGGTCGATTGCTTCGGCGCGTTGCCGATCAAGCAACTCACGCGCGCCCTGACCGCGGTGGGCTTCGGCAGCCCTCCCTCGTGGGTCAAACCGTACCATGTGCTCTCGAACGGCGAGAAATTTCGCTGCGACGTGGCACGCGCCTTGTTGAGCGGACGAGCGGTGGTGGCGTTCGACGAGTTCACCAGCGTCGTCGACCGCACGGTTGCGAAGGTCGGCGCGGCGGCGGTCGCCAAGGCGCTGCGTGCGGGCCGGTTCGAGCGGCGGTTCGTGGCCGTGACGTGCCATTACGACGTCGTCCGGTGGCTCGAGCCCGATTGGGTCGTCGATATGGCGACGTGTTCGCTGGCAAGGGGGCGGCTTCGGCGGCCGGCGGTGCGGCTCGAAATCGTTCGCTGCGAGCGTGCGGCGTGGCGGCTGTTTGCGCGGCACCACTATTTGAGTGCCGAGTTGAACCGCGCCGCCGAATGTTATTTGGGTACGGTGGATGGCGCGCCGGCCGCGTTTTGCGCGTTTCTGGCGGCGATCGGCCGTGCCGGCGTGCGGCGCGTGACACGGATCGTGGTCTTGCCCGACTTTCAAGGCATTGGCGTCGGGGGCCGGTTTCTCGACACCGTTTGCGAGCTGGTCCGCGAGCAAGGCCGGCGCGTGACGATGACCACGAGTCATCCCTCGATGATCGCCCACCTGGCCCATTCGGCCGATTGGCGGATCGGCCGCGTATCGCCCGCCGGGAGAAAGCGCAGCCGCATGACCGGCCGCGCCAACTATCGCACGTCGTTTGGCCGTCCGGTCGTCTCGGCGGAGTTCCGCGCAGGTTAGGCATTCCAGCCTGACAAAACGGAAGTGACTCACGCAAAGACGCAAAGACGCAAAGGTGTAGGGTGGGACAAGCTCGCCTTGGGCGAGCGACGGCCCACCAATGGTCGGCAATGGTGGGCCGGCGCCCGCTCCGCGGTCTTGTCCCACCCTACGGCCCGTTGGGGTCAATTGCAAAACCGGCGGAATCCAATTTCCCGGTTTCTCATTTCCCATTTTGCATTTTTCATTCTCCCCTCCACGCGACAAGCCAGACGCCGCATACCCTATCCGCCGTGGGGCAACGTCGCGGCAATTGCAATAAGGGAGCAACCCATGTCAAGCGCTTGGCTGCGTACACCCCGGCTCAACGAGCCGGAAGATTTCCGCGAGAACGAAGAGCAGGCCGAACGGCACGACGCGAGCCGCGCTCTGACTGACCGCTTCGGCGAATTCACGCCGCCGCGGCCGACCGTGCGGGAAACTTGCCGATGCTGCGCCGGCGCGGGCGCTTTTGGTCAGTTCTCGTGCTCGATGTGCCGCGGCAAAGGGTACCGCAGCGTGTTCGTCGATCGGCACAATGTTCCAAGCTGCAGTGCTCCAAGCCAACCGCGCGCGATGATGCGGCTATCGACAACAACCGCATCGTCTCCCGCGGGGCGGGTTTCCAATGGTGCCCTGGAAACGGTTTGGCACGATGAAAATCTGTTGCACGACGAGAGAACCACATGACCAACCCCACCAACGAACTCAGTCGCCAACGGCGAGCGGACGTGACCAGGCTCTACGTTCGCGGCAATTCGCTGCCGGAGATCGCCGCCAACTTGGGACTCAGCGACTCGGCCGTCGCTCACGAGCTTGCCGAAATCCGCAAGGAATGGGTCGCTTCGTCGCTCCGCGACCGCGTCGAGGCCAAGGCTCGTGAGCTCGCCAAGCTCGACCACGTCGAATCGGAGGCCTGGAAGGCATGGGAGCGATCGCAAAAAAAGTTCACGCGAGTCAAGACTTCAGAGAAAAAGGGCAAGGACAAGAATTGCGAGACCATCACCGACGAGAATTGCGAGACCATCACCGAAACGCGCTCCGGCGAGCCGAAGCACATGGCCGCCGCGCAACGAGCGATCGAACTGCGGATGGTCATCCTGGGCCTCATCGGACATCGGAAGTCGAAAGCGCCAGCCGCCGATACCGAGCCTGGCAAAGGACGTTTCACCAGGCTGCTGCGAGACACCGCCAGCCACCGGGCGCGCAAGGCGAACCAAGACGCCGTGAACCAAGATAGTGCGAACCACGAAAATGGGAAGCACGATATCGTTAACCAGAACACGCCGCACCAAAACGGCGCGAAACGTGAAGCCTGAAATTTCGAATACGACCTCGTCGGAATCAGACCCGCGGCTCATACGCCTCTGGACCGAATTTATCGACGAACCTACGACGTTCGTCGAGCGTTTCTGGCCCCACGTCGCCCTCACGGCCTACCAGCGCGCGATCCTCGAAAGCGTTCGCGACAACCCGGAAACTTGGGTCTATTCGGCCAACGAAATGGGCAAGAGCTTCGTCGCGGCGCTGGCTGCCCTTTGGTGGTTTTTCACCCGCGAGTCCAAAGTGGTCGCCAGCTCGACCACCCAAATGCAGCTCCGCAACATCCTGTGGGGCGAAATCGACCATCTACTTCGCACGGCGCGAGACAACGCCTTGCCCTTCCGCCGCACGCACCTGCGCGTCGAATACGGCGACGGCGAACTGCCCGAGAAGAAGTTCTACCTGATCGGACAGGTGACGGAAAAGGTCGAATCGTTCCAGGGTCACCACTTGAAACGGGCGGAAGACGGGACGGGCACGGTGCTGTTCATCTTCGAGGAGGCCAGCGGTATCGACCGCGAGTTCTACGAGGCCGCCACGTCGCAGGCCCACGCCATTCTGCTGATCGGCAACCCCCTCTCGACCAACGGAATCTTCTACGAGAAATGCCGCGTCGGCGACCAGGCACACCCCGACGGTTCGGGGCGCCTGTTCCGCAAGGTGATTCACGTCTCCGGCGACGATTCGCCCAACGTCATCGCGGGGCGCGAGTGGAAACAGCGCGGCGGGCTGGGACGGCCCCCGTTAGCTGTGTCAGGCATTTTGTCGTACGAACAATACCTCGAACGGCTCGACAACTGGCCGCCCGACAAGGTCCGCTCGCGCCTGCTCGGGCTGTTTCCCGACGAGATCGACCAGAAGCTCATTCCGCCCGATTGGCTCGACCTCGCGCAGCGGCTGGGCGCCAAACTGCGGACGATCGACACGTCGGACTTCGCCGGCGAATCATACGCGCTGGGTATCGACGTCGCCCAGGGGGGCGGCGACTTGACGGTGTGGTGCGTCGTGGGCCGCTTCGGCGTGTGCCACGTGCTGGCCAAACCGACGCCCAACACGGCCGAGATCGCCGGGCAAACGCTGCGGCTGATGCGCAAATTCAGCATCCGCAACCCGGCCGTGGCCTTCGACTCCGGCGGTGGCGGCAAGCAAATCGCCGACATGCTTCGCGACCGCGGGTACACCGCGATCGTCGACGTCGATTTCGGCGGCAGCGCGAGCTCGCCCGAGGAATACAAGAACAAGCGTTCCGAACTCTACGGCGAGCTGCGCAAGGCGTTTGAGCCGACGGCGGCCATACGGCGGCTGGTGGACCTTGATCCCGCCGCCTGGCGAGCGAGAAACCTGCACTGCCTTTCGCTGCCGCCCGATGATTCGCTCCTGCGCCAAGATCTGGCCGTATTGCCCCTCTCGCGCGACGGTGAGGGGCGGCTGCGCTTGCCGCCCAAGAGCACCGGCCACAAGACCAGCGGCCGGCGCGAGCCGTGCGTGCGCGAGTTGCTCGACGGCCGCTCGCCCGACCGCGGCGACGCGTTGGCACTGGCGTTTTCCGCGTGGACCAACCTGCGAGAGATCGAGGCGATGGAGACGATCGACCGGCCGTTGATTTGGTGAAGAGAGGCGTTGGGCGTTAGGGCGGGGGACGCGGAGTGAGGAGGTAAGGAGGTGATGGGATGATGAGATCATGAGATGACGAGTGCTTTTCTCCTCATCTCCTTATCCCCTCACCTCATCACCCTTCTCCGTGTCACCGCGTCCTAGCGCCTAACGCATATCGCCTTTTCAACCCCAAGCCAATCATCGCGACAATCAACCAATATGAAGACCTGTG
>DATLQY010001097.1:0-10660 GCA_035534975.1 Pirellulales bacterium | reverse complement strand
AGAACAAGAAGGCCAAGAAGGACGGCAAAAAGCAAGAAGCCAAATCGACGATCAGCACGATCAGGAAGTGACCAGCGCAGGCCCCTGACCGAGCATTCGCGTACCATCCGCAAGAAGCTGGTACACTCCAAGAGTCACCGTCCGGTTTTCCGTGACACCGGCAGGCGTTTGAAGGCTACGCCCGCGGCAAAAACTCCTGCGTCTCCACGACCCCCAGAGGAAGCAGCTACGGACGTTCCATTGGAAACCGCGCCGACTGCGCCCGGCGGGGCGGGTCGTTGCCGCTTAAAACTTGTTCCCTCCCACACGGCCGTGCGGTGCCACGTGGGTGGTGGAGCGATTGTCGATGGAGCACCAGGAGTTTTTGCCGCGGGCGGTCGCGCGGTTTCGCGGCCGCCGCCGGAGAGGACTTCCCAAGCGCGTGCAGCAGACGTCGGCGGCGCGCGGCGGCGCCAAGGAACGTCCCGCACCTTCCCGCCCGCGACGAGTTGGGCGATGCCATGACGGCGCGGCCCGCCCGCCAACACCGGAAATGTCCGGCGCGCCACGTACCGTCGCGCCTCTCCGTCATCACGATCCCCGGTGCCAACATCGTTCGTCGTTGTTCCCTGGAGTGGGCCTCAATCATCGCCGGTAATTTCGGAGATCCTTGGACGTGCCTCTCGATCTTTATTTTTTCGGATCTTGTCGATTCACGGTTTTCTTGTTCGACTATGTATTGTCTACGTAAAACCCTGACGGCGACTTTCCACCTTTTCAAGGAGTTTGACCATGAACAAGTCACATCAACCCATTCCGCCCGGACACGAAAACCTGATTCCGCACCTGGTGTGCGATAAATGTTCCGAGGCGATCGAGTTCTACAAGAAGGCGTTCGGCGCCGAGGAAGTCCAACGCATGCCGGCGCCGGACGGCCACCGAATCATGCATGCGGCGATTCGCATTGGAAAGAGCTTCGTTTTTCTCGTCGATGACTTCCCCGAATTCTGCGGTGGCAAGACGCAGTCGCCCACGGCCCTAAAGGGCACGCCGGTGACGATCCACCACTATGTCGAGAATTGCGACGCCGCGATCAAACGGGCCCAGGACGCCGGCGCGACGGTCCTGATGCCGGCGACGGACATGTTCTGGGGCGACCGCTACGGCGCGGTGACCGATCCTTACGGTCATAAGTGGTCGTTCGCGACGCATGTCAAGGATCTCACGCCCGAACAAATGCAAGCGGCGATGAAAGAGGCTTTCGCACACCAATCTTGACGCGGCCTCGGTCCCGTAGCTGACTTCGCAAGATTGCCGGCCAACCGCACCAGGGCGTCTTGAACCAGGTCGTCGACGCGGTCATGCCGGCTCGGTGTTCGTCGCAAGAGATGTCGACGACGACTGCATGAATTCCGAGCTTCTCTGAAAGGTCGAGCGATCGGATCATGGCGTCACGAAGGAGCAAGCTGCCCAAGCCGCTTCCTTGAACGCTTTGATCGACAGCCAGCCGTGCAAGCAGAACCGCCGGCACGGGGGGATTGCGGTCAAGTGGAAATTTCCCACTAGCACGGCTGAAGAATCGGCCGTTTGAAGGAAACCGCAAAAACGCGAAAAAAACAGGACGACAACCTGAGCGCGGAATTTCGCAAACTGGCTGGGCGAAAAGCTTGAATCGTACCCGTCCAACTTGCTACAGTACATCTGCGCGTGGCGGCAATTCATACCTCATCATCATCGGAGGCTGTCGGATGTCCACGACTTCGAGGCGAGGCCGGGCCGCATTCTCGGCCGCGGCGCTTTGGGCGGTTGTGTTCCAGACGGCTGTGTTTTCGGAGGCTGTGTTTTGGGAGGCTGTGTATTGGGAGACGAGCGCCAAGGCCGGCGACGTTCCGGCGGTTTCGCTCCGGGACGAGCTCGACGCCGCCGCGTTGACCGCGCTGATCGATCGGGAGTTGGCCGCCCGCTGGGAAGCGGAAGGAATCGACCCCGCCCCGCCGGCTGACGACGCGGAGTTTCTCCGCCGCGTGTCGCTCGACATCGTCGGCAAGATCCCACGCGTTTCCGATGTGCGCGCGTTTCTCGACGATCACGGACCCGACAAGCGGCGACGGCTCGTCGAACAGTTATTGGAAAGCGGCACGCACGCCGCGCATTTTGCCAACGCGTGGCGGGAACTGCTCTTGCCCGGCGCCAACAATAATCTGGAAACACGAGGATTGGCGCCCCCTTTCGAAGCATGGCTGAAGATCCGTTTCTCGACCGATACGCCTTACGACCGCTGGGTGACCGAACTGCTCACTTCGGCCGCGGCGGCCCAGGCCGATGGGAACCCGCTGGCGACTCGCGCGTCGGTCCCCAGCCCTTCGGCCTTTTATCAGTTCAATGAACGCAAGCCCGAAAGCCTGGCCGCGAACACGTCGCGAGTCTTCCTGGGAACTCAGGTGCAGTGCGCGCAGTGCCACGACCATCCTTTCGCGCGCTGGAAGCAGCAGCAGTTCTGGGCCATGGCCGCTTTCTTCGGGGCCGCCGCGCCGGTCGATAACGCCGCGCAGAACGAGGCGGTGGAAGTAGAAGAAGGCAGGACGACTGAAGCGCCCGCCGCTTCGCCGGCACCCGCGTCTCCGGCAACTGACACTCCGGCAACTGGTACTCCGGCAACCGGACCGGCCGCGGGGCTCTCGATCAAGATCCCCGAAACCGACACCATCGTCGAGGCGAAGTTTCTCGATGGATCTTCGCCGACCTGGCGGCCGGGCGACGACCCCCGGCTCGAGTTGACCCGCTGGATCGTAAGCCGCGACAATCCCTATTTTGCACGCGCCGCGGTCAACCGGATCTGGGAACACTTCTTCGGTCGCGGGCTGGTCGATCCGGTCGACGACATGGACGAGAAAAACCCACCCAGCCATCCGGAACTTTTCGCCGAGTTGGCGCGGCAGTTCGTTTACCACGGGTACGACTCCAAGTACCTGATCCGGGCGATCACGTCATCGCGAGCCTATCAACTCACCAGCCGCACGGACTCAGGCGGTTCCGACGATCCACAGAACTTTGCCCGCATGCCGCTCAGGCGAATGACGCCCGAACAGCTTTACGACAGCCTGGCCGAGGCGACCGGTCATCGCGATACGGCGCCGCGCCAGCAGGGGGCCGTGTTTGGCGTCGAAACGGGGCGGGCGGCGTTCCAAGCCAAGTTTGCCGATGCCAGCGCGCGGCGCAGTGAGGCGCAAACGTCGATCTTGCAGGCGCTGTCGTTGATGAACGGCACGTTCGTGGCCGACGCCACCAGCCTCGAGCGCAGCGAAACCCTGGCGGCCATCGTCGAATTGGAGTTTCTCGACACGCCGGCGCGGATCGAAGCGCTGTTCATGGCGAGCCTCAACCGCCCGTGCGAACCGGGCGAGGCGGAGCGGTTCGCCACGTACGTCGACGCGGCCGGACCCGACGGCAAGAACGCCGCCCTGGCCGACGTGTTCTGGGCGCTGTTGAACAGCGCGGAGTTCATCATGAACCACTAAAGGAGATTGCGGATTTCGGATTGCGGATTGCGGATTCGTCCAGCCCAGTCCCGAATGGGTTGGGCACCGCTCGTTTCCGCGCGAGCGTGGGAAAATGAATCCGAAATTCGAAATCCGCAATCCGCAATCCGCAATTTGATGACCGGATGTTCACAACCCAACCCTAGGACGCATTTCCATGTACACTTCCCAACTCTCCCGCCGCGATTGGATGCTGCTCTCGTCGGCAGGCGTCATCGCCGGATCGATGTCGGGCTGGTTCGAGGCCCTGGCCCGCGGCGCCGAAACGCAGCCGGCGCGTTCTCGCTCGTGCATCCTGCTCTGGATGAGCGGCGGTCCCAGCCAGATCGATACGTTCGATTTGAAGCCCGGCCACGTCAACGGCGGGACGTTCAAGGAAATCGAGACCTGCATGCCCGGTTTGAAGATCTCGGAACACCTGCCGGGCCTGGCAAAGCAAGCCGACCGGTTGGCCATCGTCCGCTCGATGACCACCAAGGAGGGCGACCATAGCCGCGGCACCTACCTGATGCGCAACGGTTACTTGCCGCAAGGCCCGATCCGCTATCCGACGCTCGGCTCGCTGGTGTCCAAGGAGTTGGGCCGGCCGGAGGCCGAAATCCCGAACTTCGTGAGCATCGCTCCCTACCGCTTTTTCGCCCCGGCGGCTTTTAGTGCGGGTTTCCTCGGCCCCCAATTCGATCCGCTCCTGGTGGGCGACGGAGTGGCGGGCGGCGAAGAGGAGGGGGACCAGTACGCGCTCAAGGTGGCCGACCTGGCGTCGCCGCCGGGCGTGGACCACGCGAAGGTCGACCGCCGGCTGGGTTTGCTCGGCTCGCTCAACGATCGCTTCATCGGCAAGCACGACACGGCCAACGCCGTCGGCCATCGCATCGCTTACCAGCGGGCGGTGACGTTGATGCGCAGCCAGGCGGGCAGCGCCTTCAATCTCGACGACGAACCCTCGGCCGTGCGCGACGCCTACGGCCGCAACCGCTTCGGCCAAGGGTGCCTTCTGGCGCGGCGATTGGTCGAACGCGGCGTGCCCTTCGTCGAAGTCACGCTCAGCGGCGTCGATGGGAACAATGCGCTGGGTTGGGACACTCACGTCGACAACTTCGAAATGGTCCGCAAGCTCAGCCAGCCGCTCGACGCGGGCTGGAGCACCCTGATGATCGAACTGGCCGAGCGGGGCCTGTTGGACACGACCACGATCGTCTGGATGGGCGAGTTTGGCCGCACGCCCAAGCTCAACAACGGCGGGCGTGACCACTTCCCGCAGGCTTGGAGCACCGTGCTGGCCGGCGGCGGAATCCGCGGTGGCCAGGCCGTGGGGCGTACCACCGCCGACGGCATGGAGATCGCGGACCGCCCCGTGCAAGTCGGCGACTTGCTGGCCACCATCGTCAGCGCCTTGAAGATCGATCCGACGGCGCAAAACATCTCGAACGTCGGGCGGCCGATCAAGGTGGTCGATCCCGACGCGAACCCCCTCACCGAGGCCCTGGCGTGACAGGCAATGAGAAATGAAAATCGCAAAATGCGGAATTAGAAACCGGGAATTGAGCCCGTCATCCGCTGGTTTCGCATTGCTCATTTTGCATTTTGCATTCGCCGGCGGAGCAAGCGCACTAGCGCTCGCCAGCGACGATGACAATCCGCAATCCGCAATCCGCAATCCGCAATCCGACGTCTCGGACGCGCAAGACCTGATCTTTCTGGGGCCCATGCGACCGCTCTTGATTCGGCTGCACGTGACGATTTACGGCAAGCCGTTCCGGCAAGTGTGGCGGGAGAACGCCTCCAAAGTGTTTGCCGACGGCGACCGTAACGGCGACTGCGTCGTACCATTGGAGCAACCAGTCGCGTCGCCGGCCCCGTCGCCGACGCAACCGGTAGAGATCGATGCGCTTTCCGCGGCCGTCGCGGCCGACCTTGGGCAGGATGTGGCGCGCACCCGTGACGCGCTGGCGCAAGTGGCCAACGAACACGCGGGCAAGCTCACTCGCGAAGCGGTTGCCGAGTACCTCGAGCGCGTTTCGCCCCCCTTCGCCGCAATCGAGGTGCCCGGCCGCGCCGTGGCGGGCCAGGCCTTGTTTCCGCTGCTTGATACCGACGGCGACCAGCAACTCTCAGCCGAAGAGTTGAGCGCGGCCGAAGTGCGGCTGCGGCGCCAGGACTTCAACGGCGACGAGCTGATCACCAAGCGTGAATTGGCGGTCGCCCCCTATGCCGCCGAGCTTCCCGCGGCCAACTCGCCCGCCTCGCTCCCCAGCGCCGGACGTATCGTGCTCGTCGCCCCACAAACCGACGGCGCCGCGGTCCAGGCGCTGTTGCTCAAGCGTTACGACCGCGACGGCGATGGGACGCTCTTGGCGAAAGCCAACGGGGAAAGTGCCGCCGAAACACCTCCCGAAGTCGCCCTGGCCGCCGACCAACTGGCGTCGCTCGACCACGACGCCGACGGACGGTTGAGCGGAGCGGAACTGGCCGCGTTCGTCGCACGCACGCCCGCGGTGGAGCTCACCGTGAGCTTGGGCGAAGCGCCGCGCCGCGTCGGCCGCCGCCGCGGCGACGAATCGACGGCGCAGGCGGGACCGGCCGGCGCCACCGTCAAAATCTTGACGGGCGAGGCTTACCGTGTTTCGCTGGCCGACGCCGACATTGAGCTGCGGCGTGACAACCGCAACCCCGCCAAGAGCCAGGACCAGGAGTTGCGCCTGGACCAATTTGACGCGGACAACAACGGTTATCTCGACGAAAAGGAAGCGGCCAACGTGCCGAACCTGGCGGGCGCGTTCGCATCGGTCGACCGCGACGGCAACGGCAAGATTTTCGGCGACGAATTCAACGCCTACGCCGACCGCGTGGGTCGGGCTGCGGCCTGCCGGTTGCTGTTGGAAGTGGCGGATGACGGTCAGGACCTGTTCCGGTTGTTGGACACCAGGCTCGACAACCGGCTCACGGCTCGTGAGTTGCGGGGCGCGGCCGGCGTGCTGGCGCGGCACGACACCAACCGCGACGGCCGGTTGAACGGCCGGGAGGTCCCGCTTCGGATGGAGTTGGAGGTCTCGCGCAACACCCCCTCGCGCGTGCAGGCCGCCGCGGCGCGGCCCGCGCGCGGCGCGACGGCGAGCCGCGGCACGTCGTCGAAGAAGGGTCCGGTCTGGTTCCAGAAGCTCGACCGCAATGACGACGGCGACGTCAGCCGCCGCGAGTTCATCGGACCGGCCGACGTTTTCGATCGTCTCGACGCCGACCACGACGGCCTGATCGACCCCGACGAGTCCGAGAAGGCCTCGAAGCCGAGAACTTGACGGGTTTTCGTCGTCTTTCGCTCCGCGAAAGTACGCTGTTTTCGCGGAGCGAAAGGCGACTATTGCCTAATGCCCAACGCCTAACGCCTTCTTCCCAACTCCGTCAGCCTTTCTGGTGTCGTGCAGGAGTCATCGGTGCAGGATAGAATGGAGGGGAAACGCCCCTTCCGTCGCGAGAGCACCTCGTATGCCCCTGCTCGACCATTTTCATCCCCCGCTAAGCCACCAGCATCCCTGGGACGGAATGCACGCCGCCTGGGCGAACCAAATTGCCGTGCTACTCAACGACGAGTTGCTACCTGCGGACTACTTCGCGATTCCGTCGATTCACGTTGAAGGGCGCGTCGAAGTGGACGTGGGGATGTTTCGCGATCCGGCGCTGGCCGGCGACGCGGGCGCGACGGTAGCGACGGCAACCTGGGCGCCGCCGCGGCCCACGCTTGCGTTTCCCGTCGAGTCGGCGGACATGGACGTGTACGAGATCCAAGTGCGGCGGGAAATGGGTGGTCCACAATTGCGGTCGGCCATCGAATTGGTCAGTCCGGCGAACAAGGACCATCCAGCCAACCGCCGGGCATTTGCGGCGAAGTGCGCCAGTTACTTATATAGCGGAGTATCGGTCGTCGTCGTGGACGTCGTTACGGACCGGCACGCCGATCTGCATGCCGAGTTGCTCGAGATTCTCAGGCTGAGCGCATCGCCCGCGTGGCAATCCCGCACCAACTTGTACGCGATCGCGTACCGCATCGTCGCCGCGGCGGGAAAGAACCAACTTGAAGTCTGGCCCGAACCGCTGGCGTGTGGTGCCGAGCTGCCGACGTTGCCGCTCTGGTTGGACCAGGAGCTTTGCGTCCCCTTGCCGCTGGAAGACAGTTACCAGGCCACCCGGGCGGCGTTGCGAATCAGGGAGTAAACTGTACGTCAGCCCATGCTTTGTAAAACGACGACGGCGGCGAACGACAGCGAGAAGATCACTAATCCAACCAGCGCCAGCCAGTCGCGATTCGCGAGCATTCCGGCGCCCATCAGCGTGAACGAAATTGCGCTGCCAGCGGCCCAGCCGACGATGGCCCGCAATCGCTGAGTATCTTGCGGGCCGCCGCCGGTTGCCCAAGTCGTGAGCATGGTCGCCAAGAGAACCAGCGCGATACACAAGCACCCGACGCCCATCGCGATGCGCGCCCACGACCGCCGGCCGGCGGGAGGGGCCGGCGCGGCGGTCATTCGCGCCCTTTCGGCAGCTTCCGGCGAGCGATAGGGGTTGGAGTCCATATTCGGCTGAACCCTTCGGCAGGGCCAAGTGCTATACTTTCTTGCCCATGACCGCTACTTTCCAAGCCTGGGCGTCGCAAGTCAAGCGGCTTTACCATGCGCTGGCGAACCTTGAAGGGGAAGCGGCCGCCGTCGGCGTGGCACCGCCCAAGGGGGAGGAATGGTTCGCCCTGCTGCAACACAAGTTGCTGGCTCAGCTCGAGGCCCCGCCGCTCTTGGTCGTGGCGGTGGTGGGCGGAACGAATATCGGCAAGTCGGTCGTCTTCAATCACCTTGCCGGTGAGATGGCCAGCGCCGTCAGCCCGTTGGCCGCGGGCACGCGCCACCCCGTCTGCCTGGCGCCCGACGGTTTCGACGACGAGTCGGCCCTGGCGCGACTGTTCGAGGGCTTTCACCTGCGGCGCTGGCAATCGGCCCTCGATCCGCTGGCCGATGGCGCCGAACACCTCTTGTTTTGGCGCATGGGCGCGAACGTGCCTGCCCGGCTCCTGCTGCTCGACACGCCCGACATCGACTCCGACGCGACGGTCAACTGGCAGCGGGCCGACCAGGTTCGCCAATCGGCCGACGTGCTCGTGGCCGTGCTGACCCAGCAGAAATACAACGACGCCGCGGTGAAGCAGTTCTTTCGCACGGCGGCGGAAGCCGACAAGGTGGTCGTGGTCGCCTTCAACCAGTGCGACCTGGCCGACGACCTCGACTATTGGCCGCAATGGCTCGACACGTTCACCAGCGAAACCGGCGCGCGGCCGGAACTGGTTTACGTGGTTCCCTACGACCGCCGTGCGGCCGGCGAGTTGCGGCTAGGGTTCCACAACGTCGGCCCGCACGGGCGAACGCCCCCCGGCGAGGCATCGTCGTTGCGCGACGAACTGGGCCGGCTGCACTTCGACGCGATCAAAATCCGCACTTTCGAAGGCGCGATCGGGCGCGTGCTCGACGCCGAGCGCGGCGCGGCGGGCTACCTGGCGCGGCTGCGGCGCGCCAGCGGCGAGTTCGCCTCGGCGGCGGCCGCACTCTCCACCGCGGACATGGCGCGCGTCAACTGGCCCAGCCTGCCGGCCCCACTGGTCGTCGACGAAATCCGCCATTGGTGGGATTTCAGCCGTAGCGGCTGGTCGCGACAAATCCACGGCTTCTATCGCAGCCTGGGCCAGGGCGTGATCTGGCCGGTACGCAGCGCCTGGCGGGCGATCAACGGCCCGGGGTCCGAACCGCTGGCCAACTTTCACGCCCGCGAGCGCGAAGCCATCCTCGAATCGGTGCAGAAGCTGCTCGACGAGTTGGACCGACTCGCGCGGGTGGGCAACGACACGCTCCGTCCTCGTCTCGAACGGCTCTTGGGCGGCGCCTCGCGGGCGACATTGCTCGAACGCGTGGCGGCGGCCCACGCCGAGTTGCCGGCGCTCGACGATCGTTATCGCTCGTTCGTTCGCGACGAGCTCGACCATTGGGGCCGCGAAAATCCGCGGGCCATTTCGTGGCTCCGTTCGCTCGACCACGTGCTGGCCTTGGCCCGGCCCGCGGTCACCGTCTCGCTGGCGATCAGCGGCTGGATCGTGGCAGGCGGCGTGGTCGGCCACGCCGCGGCGCACGTCGCGGGACACACGGCGGGAAACCTGGCCACCGAGGCCGCAATCGCCGGTGGCATCGCGGGCGGTGGCGAGGCGATGGTCACCGTCACGGGAGAAGGTGTCAAGCAGGCCGCCGCAAGGCTCTTCCGCCGGCTGCAAACCCGTTACGCCGAGTTGCGAGCCGCATGGTTGGCCGGTTGGCTCGAACGCGAGCTTCTAGGCGAGTTGCTCGCCGAGCTGCGCCGCGGCGCCCTTGCGCCGGAATCGGCCGCCGTGCGCGAGGTCGAAGCGGCGCTCGAGGCCCTCGGGGGCGCCTCGCGGTCGTAGGACGCTTAACCCCGCAAGCGTGACTGGACGGCGAATACTCATCGGCTGTAGACGCTTCGGCATCATCAGTTTACCGTTGGCGCCATGCGCCATTCCGGCCTGAAACAATTCGGCGCACGGGTGCGTGCGCTCCGTGAGAAAGCCGGCCTTAGCCAAGAAGCTCTGGCGGACAAGGCGCAAATCCATCGCACCTACATCGGTGGAGTTGAACGCGGCGAACGCAATCTCGGTCTCAAGAATGTGCTGCGAATCGCCAAGGCGCTCGGCGTACCGCCTGCGAGGCTTTTTGAGGGGCTTGAATGAACGAGCCCAAAGGCCCGTATCACGGCAAGCCAGAGGCTCAATGGGCCAAGGTGACGCGCCGACTCCTTGCGCGGCACCCATTGAAACCAGAGACGATCCTTGACGTCGCAACCGTAGCGTGGAACGATCTCTGGGCAACAACGGTTGGCGCGGGCCGCGCCAAAGTACGGTTGGCAGAACTGGCCGTACCCGCCACGGTTGTCGGCTATTTCTTCGAGATCCTCTTCGCGAAGGAGCTTGAAGCGCGTTACCCGGGGCAGTGGCGCGGACACCTCGCTAAGGACGACAAGGATTTGGTGTACGTGCCTGACGCGGCGATGTCGGTCGAAATCAAGGGTGAGGTGCTGCCGATTTGACGGACAGCGGATTT
>DATLQY010001096.1:0-7593 GCA_035534975.1 Pirellulales bacterium | reverse complement strand
GCGATGCAGTTCACCGGCGGGATGCCGCAGGGGTTGCGCCTTCAACAGCAGCAGAGTCGCCACGAGACCGATCGAAGCGCCCGCGACGCCACCAACCAATCCCGCCAAGAACCTTGCAAGCCGTTTTGCCATTCGTGGGGTTGTTTTTTTGGGCCAGGGCGCAGGTAGATTCATTTCGGCACAGCAGCTGCTAGTGCGGCACGGCCTCGGCCGTAGTTGCGCACACTCGATGCGTCTCAATCGCGGTGTCACCCCCTCAAAGATCGGTTCACCTGTTGACGATCCTGACCTACCGGGCAGCGATCTTTTCCTGGCTTAGCCCGGTCATGACGTTTATTGTCCAGGGGAGGAGATCCGAGCCGTTGCACAGCGGCAGCACGAAGTAGTTCGGATGGAAATAGGTCGTGCCCGGCGGATATCCGACAGGGTTTTAGGTCTTGATGTCTGTATTCCCAAGCTGGCGGTCAGCGGGTTCAAACCGCGCCAACGCCAGCCTGGGAGTCAATTCGTCGCTTATGCGCGTCTAATCGACGCCAAGCTCAACCTTGACGAGCTTGACGACTTTCTCGCGATTCGCCCGGCATGAGCTCCAAGACTTCCAGACCGACTCGCACCACGCGTCGATCTTTCCATCCCTCGCCGGTCCCGGCTCGGCCGCGAGCACTATGGCAACCGTCACGTCTCCCCTCTCATCGGGGAAATCGAACGCGGGCCACGCCTTTTTGAATCGCGCCATCTTCATGTGAGCCTTCTGCACCTGCCGCCCCGCCCATTTCTTTTCGACATGAAGATAGAGGCCCACGAGGGCGAAAGTCAACGTGATGGGCTTCGTCTCCGGCCCCGCCTGCATCGCTGCCCGGGCGTCCACGACATATTGATGAATGAAAGAGGGGTCCTCATGCCCCAGCGTGTACAGGGCAAGTTCGTCGTAAACATGCTGATCTTCGCACATTTTGAACATTCTACCGATGAGCGATTTTGCCGCCAACCGTCGTGTTTACTTCCGACCACACCGCGACGACCAATGCCCAAAAGCCGACGGTAAACGGCATGCCGGATTCCGAGGTGTGCGTGACGGGGCGCGAAACGGCCGTCGAGTGGCATGCCGTGCTGAGGGGCGACTCGATCCTGCTGCTGGCCAACATATCGCCGGCCCCTACGCAGTTCGGAAAAAAATAGCAAGGAGGCAACATGCTGACGTCTGGCTTCCGGCTCCCGTCGACGTTTGGCTTGACGTTGACATGCCTGCCAGCGATGTACCTGCACGGCACGACGCGGCGGCAGGTGGGGCGCGTGTTCCGCGAGGTCGAGCGGCCGGCGTTGCAGCCGTTCCCATCGACACAACTGTCCACTGGCTTCCAAGACCGAAATCGACAACCTGCCCAACGTGCTGCAATGTTACGCCTGGCTTGTCCCCAAACTCAAAAGCGACTCCGCGAACCCATAAAACGCGAGTAGCCGCAAGTCATTGACCTGCGGCTACTTGCGTTTAGCGAGGGCGACGGGACTCGAACCCGCAACCACCGGATCGACAGTCCGGTACTCTAACCAATTGAGCTACGCCCCCAATCGCTTGGGACCATCGAATTTACCATGAAATCGCTATGCGGCAAGGGCCTGGGCGACGATCCATTGGCCGGCTGCTTTGGTCGAGCGTGCCAATCGAGCAGCCATTCCGGGCCACACCGGGCGCGAACGCCTTTTGAGAATTCTAAAGTTCAACTTTAGAATTCACACAACCATGCGATACGTCCATCGTGAGCTGGAAGGGCCGCCGCAACTGGCGGCCAGATACGTCCCCGCCGTGGTTCGTCCATCAGAAGCCCAAATCGCCGCCTGCAACTCAGGCGTTGGCGCCGGGCATCCGCGCATTGACCTGGCAGGATTTCGTCGCCGAGCTGTAAGGTGCGACGGGTGCGATGCCCCCAAGGCCGGCCACGACATTGAAACGATCGACGGTCGTTGATATGTTGAGGTGCTACACCGATCGGAATGCCTTGCATGAAACTTGCATGAAACCTGCCCCTTGCCTCGCACGAGCCCACCAGCAACACTCGTTCGGCAATTTTTATGGCACGGCGCGCGATGGACTCACCGTCAGCAGCCGCCGCGGCATGCTCAAGGCCGGTATCGCCGGAATCGCCGGACTAAGCTTGCCCGAGCTCTTGCGCATCCGCGCGGCGGCCGTCGAGGCCGGACGGACGGTAAGGGCCAAGAGCGTGATCCTGCTATGGATGGCGGGCGGGCCGAGTCATATCGACACCTGGGACGTCAAGCCCGAACGGCCACTCATCAACCGCGGCCCGTTCTCCACGATTGCAACCAGGCTGCCGGGCGTGCGGATCTGCGAGCACTTGCCGAAGCAGGCGGCAATGCTCGACAAGTTCACGCTGGTACGCTCCGTCGATGCTCGCTATAGCAACCACGAGCCAAACACCGTTTTCCAAACGGCCAACCTGGCGGCCGAGCCGCGCGAGAATCCAGAGGCCGAGAAGTACCCCGCCATCGCTTCGATCGTCGCCAAGCTGCACGGGCCGAACCACCCGGCCATGCCCCCCAACGTGGCATTCATGAAGTCGAGATCCCACCTGGCGTTCGGCGGCTACCTGGGCAAGAAGTACGATCCGTTCCTCGCCGAGGGGGCCGCAAAGTTGCCACTCTATGACCTGGTCGGCAACGATACCGGACGGACGTCCGGGGCCGATCTGTTCCAGCTCCCGCGCGGCCTGAGCCATGACCGGCTGAACGATCGACGGTCGCTCTTGGCCGACCTCGACAGGCTGCGCTGCGATCTCGATCAATCAGGCTCGATGGACGCCCTGGGAAGTTATCAACAGCAGGCCGTCGAAATGGTCGTCGGCCAGCGGGCGAGGGTGGCCTTCGATCTGTCGGCGGAGCCGCAGGCCATCCGCGACCGCTATGGAAAACACCTCTGGTGCCAACAGGCGCTCTTGGCCCGGCGGCTGGTCGAGGCGGGCGTGAGTTTTGTGACGATCGACCTCAGCTATCACACGGCTTCCGGCACCTGGGACAACCACGGCGACAACATTCCGCCCTACGGCGGCATCAAGAACGGCCTCGGGCCGCTCTTGCCGCTGTTCGACCATTTGATCACGACGCTGGTCGCCGACCTCGACGAGCGCGGCTTGCTCGACGACGTGCTGGTGCTGGCCATGGGCGAGTTCGGCCGCACGCCCCACATGGGTACGCAAGACAGCACCGACGGCCGCAACCATTGGCCGATCGTCATGTCGATGTGCCTGGCCGGTGGCGGGCTTCGGCACGGGCAAGTGATTGGCGCGACGGAAAGCGACGGCGGTCAGATCAAGGAACGCCCCGTCACGCCCGGCGACCTGGCCGCCACGATCTATCGCCACATGGGCGTGCCTTTGGACGCCACGTACCTCGACAACCGCGGCCGTCCGCGGTACGTGGTCGAGAACGGCGGCCAGCCGATCGCCGAGTTGTTTTGAGTGACTCATGCTGAACCTCAAGTCCGACACGTCTCCCCGCTGGCTGGCGACCACCGAGGATCATCTCGACGAAGTCCTGCTCGACCACGCGCACTGCGAAAAAAAGGCCGCCGGTACGGCGATGAACCTGATCTTCGCTTACGTCGACCGCGTCGAGTTGGTCAAGAAACTGTCGGCGATCGTCGTCGAGGAGCTCGATCACTTCCGGCAAGTCATCGACCTGCTGGCCGCGCGGGGGATCCCCTTCCGGCGGCTGACGCCCAGCAGCTACGGTGCCCGGCTCAACGAGCTGGTCCGCAAGCAAGAGCCGCACAAGGCCGTCGACCGGCTCTTGGTGGCGGCGTTGATCGAAGCCCGGAGTTGCGAGCGGTTCGCATTGCTCAAAGACGGCTTGGGCGACCGCGAGCTGGCGGGTTTTTACGCCGGTTTATTCGAGTCGGAAGCGCGGCACCACGCCGATTACGTCGAGCTGGCGCGGCTTTTCGCTCCCGCCGATGAGATCCGCCGCCGTCTGGACGAGCTGGCCAACGCCGAGGCCGAGATCATCCAGCGGCCAGACGGGCCGCCGCGAATGCACAGTTGAAGGAGGGATGACGACCCTCCAATTCACCTCGATCTCCCCAATTTCCGCGAAAAAAGCTCGCAATCGTGGTCGTTCGAGCTTGCACGAAAAGGGCAATCTGGCGATGATACCGCCCCCGCGGACGGTGCCCCCAGAGGCGTGCCGCGGCCACTCGCAAGGAGGCGAACGCTGATGGTGCGCTGTTTCAAGTCGTTGGTGGGGTTGTCGTTAACGATCTCGATCGCACTGGCGGGCTGCACTCGCACGGCCGACACAGCCGATGCCGACGCGACCGCCGAACAAGAAAGCGACACCGAAGCGACTTCCGAGCCGACGGGCAGGACCGCCTCGGCTTCCAGGCGGAAACACCGCAAGATCGAGGGCGACGTTTTCCCGGTTGTGGTCCTGCACACTTCGATCGGCGAACTCTCGATCAAGCTCAACATGTCGAAGGCCCCGCAGACGGTGAACAACTTCCTGCACTACGTGGAAGTGGGCCATTACAACCAGACGATTTTCCACCAGGTCGACTCCGGCTACGTGGCGCTCGCCGGCAGTTACACGGCCGAACTGGTTGAGAAGGAGGGGCGATATCCGATTCCCAATGAGGCCGACAACGGGTTGAAGAACCTCCGCGGCACGATCGCCATGGCCCGCTCGCTGGACGAGATCGACAGTTCGACCTGCCAGTTCTTCATCAATCTCGACGACAACCCCAGCCTCGACCACCGCGGCGATTCGCCCGACGAGTTCGGCTTCTGCGTTTTCGGCGAAGTGATCAAAGGGCTGGAAACCCTCGACAAGCTGGCCAAGGTCGAGGTCCACGACACCGACGACTTCGAGAAACTGCCCGTCGAAACGGTGCTCATCGAGACCGCCTACCGCACGAAGTGAGCGGCGGCCGGCGCTCGACCTTGATAGCCGCCGATTTTACGTGTCGATGCGCGGTGACGATTCGCTGCATTGCCTGGCAGATAGCTACCAGGTTGCCGCATCGCCGACCGACGTCTTTTGGCGATTCCGCCGGCGGCTCCGTTTCGACGGTAGACAGTTGCTGCGCATTCTCTCGGGGATGTACGGTCCCCTACCCGTTGGTCATGTGTTACTCCTTGCTGTCGCTCCCGTTGCCGAACTGGAACACGGTCGGCGAAACGTGAAAGAACTGCGCCAGACGTCCGATGTGATCCCGGCTCAGCCTTCTTTTCCCGTGCAGGACGGCCGAGAGCGTCGAATTGACGATGCCCGTGGCCTCGGCCAGGGCCGTTTGACTCAGGCCGCGCGCTTCGAGCAAGTGGGCCAGGATTTCAGCATCGCCAACGGGGGCGATGGGGTGCGCTTCCGATTCGTATTTCTCCACGAGGTCAGTCAGCACGTCGAGGTAATCCTGCTCGGCATTGTTCAACCGCCGGCGGTCGAGTAGGGAGTCGATCATGTTGATGGCCCGGTCCAGTTCGCGCTCGTTGCGAATGGGGCGCAAGGGAAATTGCTCGACCAATTCGAAGTACACGCGGTTGGCGGTATTCACGCTCATTGGCATTTCTCCTTCCACTTCCCCATGTCGTATTCGGCGTGTGTCAACACGTTGCGGATGTAGATGATTCCGCGGTTGTAGTGAATCGCAGCGATCAGCCGGAACTTGTTTCCGCCAATGTTGAACACGGTGCAAAGTCCGACTTGATCGGCGTCGGCGTAGGTCTCTCGCACTTCGGCAAAATTGGCCCACTTCGACGCCTTGACCGTTTGCCGCCATGCTCGCAACGGCCGTTCGGCGGCGGAGTGCTTTTGCCAAAACTCCCGCAGCTTTTTCTTCGAGATGATGCGCATGTCTCAGGGCCACGGGTAGTTTTGCTCCGCCTAGCTGATTGTATTTCGCAATTTGCGAATAATCAAGTCAAAGTCGCATTTTCCGCGAACATCCAATCTCGCACGTGCTCGGCCACAGCCTTCGACCTGTCGTCGCCAATCCGTTCCCGGTACACGCTCGCCATGTCGTTGCTGGCCGGAGCGTGGCCCACGATTGCGTGTTGACGGCCAGCAAAGCAGCGGAGGTGCCCATGAACCTTCTTCGCTCAACGGCCGGTCGCGTGCGGAAAAAGCGGAAAGTCGGTCTGGGGATTGGAGGGCTTGGCCGATTTGGCGGTCTTGCGAACCGCGGCCGGTGCGATAGACTTGGGCATGGTACTACCTCCGATTCAGGTGGTGTGTCACTGACACCCGGCGGTAAGCGTCGTTGGGTGTCAACTTTGAACGGCGTTAAATGAATTTTGGCGGCGTAGCTCAGCTGGTTAGAGCAGCGGAATCATAATCCGCGTGTCCGGGGTTCGAATCCCTGCGCCGCTACTCGACGAATCGCCCGCGGCCGGCGACGCGCGGCGGGGCGGCGTCTCACACTAACCCGCAGCGCAAGCAAGGATCTCACGCAAAGTCGCCAAGCCGCAAATTCGTTTAACCCGGAGCCGACGGCGAAGGCGCGTAAGGGACATATTACTCCGAATTTGCGGGCCGGCGGCGAAGGTAATCGAGGATCGCGCCGCTGTCACGCGCCAATATCAACGCACCGTTGACGCCCGGCCGCTGGGCTTCGCCGCTTGGGCCTTCCCGGCTTTCCTCAACGCGGCTTGCAACACCTTGTCGATTTTGGCCACCGTGCGGACCGTGGGAGAGTGCTTGCCCGATTCGAGCCTACATATGGTTTCCTGGCGCACGCCGGCCAAGCGGGCCAATTCCTCTTGAGTCAGCCCCGCCGCGCGCCGCTCTTCCATGATGCTCCGCGCAATGGACACGCGCGCAAACGCCAGTGCCGGCCGGCGGCCTTGCTCATCGGCAGGCGGCCACGCCGGAAGCGGCGATTCGTCGGCCTCCTGCGCCTTCCCCGCCAGTCGTTCCAGGCGGCGCAGTTCTCGCTCTTCCACCAGGACGAATCGCTTTCCCTTACGCATCACCACTTGTCTCAACATGTTTTTCATGCCTCATAGAACCCGTCGCGGTGTCCGACTTTTTCCACGGTCACCACGTCGCCGGCGACTCGGAATTGTACGCGGTAATCGCCGCTCCGCATCCGGAAGCGGCCCGCCAACTCGCCCCGCAATGCCTTGGCCCCGCTGACGTCGGGCCAAACCTCCAATCGCGCGAAAATCGTTTCGATCCGTGTCCGGACGGTTTTCGGCAGCGCGTGGTACTGTTCCTGCGCTTCGGTCGTGATCAGCACCGTGGCCATGACGGAGTCTACGTGCGTATGATGTTTTTGTCAACCGCTTCGGTTCGCGACAATCCAAGGAGGGTTACTACGGCCCCACGGCCCCGCCGACGATCGACGGCCACCAGCCCGGCGGCTTCCAGGTTCGCCAGCCCACGATCGGCCGCTTTCCGGGTCAGCCCGGTGCTTCCGGCCCGCGGCAATTCCCAGGTCAATAATCGCCGCTTGCATACCCCGGCCAGGAACCAGAGCACGCTCGCAATGTGCAGCATTTCGTTGGGCAACCTGGCGACCTTCACCAGCCATGGCCACGGGATCAGCGCGCTGAAAAACTCTCTCCGTTGCCATTGTGGCGTCCCGGT
>DATLQY010001095.1:0-18755 GCA_035534975.1 Pirellulales bacterium | reverse complement strand
ACGGTCAAAATATCGAGTGTCGAATCTGGTGAATCGGAGCATGTACTCGCGGGTCATTCTGGTTACGTGACCTCGGTGCATTTTGATCCGAACGGCGAATTCCTCGTGAGCGCGAGCGATGACAAGACGGCCAGATTGTGGAGCGTGGCCGATGGGAAATCACTGGTCGTTCTGAAGGGGCACACGCAGCGGGTCAACGACGCCTTGTTCAGCCCGGATTCGTCAATGATTGCGACAGTAAGCGATGACCGGACGGCCCAACTCTGGAAAGTCCCATCGGGCGAACCGATTGTGGAAATGGAAGCCAAGTCTGACCAAGGCAAATCGGCTGCGTTCAGCGCGGACGGGAAACTGCTCGCGACTGGCCATTACAGGACCATCCACCTTTGGGGTGTGCCAAGGGGTAGACCGCTCGGCGAACTGAAAGGCCATACGGGTCAGGTTCTATCCATTGCCTTCAGTCCCGACGGGAGCTTGCTTGCGAGTGCAACCTGGAATGGAGACCACGTGGCAAGGCTGTGGAGTGTACCAGATGGCAAGGCGGTTGCCGTCTTGAGGGGCCACACCAGCACCGTCAATTCGGTTTCCTTCAGTCCCGACGGGCAATATCTCGCGACCGCGAGCAATGATGGATCCGTCAGGCTTTGGTCGATCAAGCCTTAGGGACCCGACTGGCTTGTGGCGTGGGCTGGGCCGGCCATCCAGGGCGTCACCCAAAACAACTCGACCGCGTCGACCTCGGCCACAAGCCGGCCGGCGTCATCAGCCAGGAAGTCGGCCACGACGCCGAACACGGAATCAATGAAGCCGCCGATGATCAGGAAGGCGTCTCGCTCGGGCGCCTGGGTCGCGGTGTTCGGCGGCAGGTTGATGCAGATTAGCTTGGAGCAGCCGTCTCCGTTCATATTCTCCGGGAGTTACGGCTTTCTTGGCACTGCCGTTTCCGACACGACGACCTCGACCCGATAGACGACTTCTCCCGCATCAGGCTTCGCTTCGGCCTGGTCGGCCGCCTCGTCGATGGTCGCGTCGACGTCGCCCTGGTTGTTGCCTTGCGAATAATGAAACTTGAAGCCCGCCGGTGCATCGTCAGTAGCGGTCGCCTCGGCCGGCTCGACGGCCATGCCGCACGTTTTAGCGAGCGCTCGCAGTTCGGTTTCCAGCTTTCGCATGCGTCGCCCGGCCTCGTCGGCCGTACACCGGTAGGAGTTGAATTCCGTAAGTTTGCAGGTCCCGCCCATCGTCCCGAAATTGTTTTCAACGCTGTTGCCGCCGCCAGCCGCTGCAAGCATCTCGACGGAAAACGCGCGTCCTAGCAGGTTTCCGCCGAGCGCTTCGTAGTAATCGCTTGGTTTGGCCTCGGATGGCCCAACGGATGCTGTCGCCGGCGAACCCGCGGCGGGAGGCGCCGTAGGCTTCGAACAGCTTGTAGCGAGTGAGACTGCGAATAGCAGAATCCAGGTGCGCATGCTCGTCTCCGTGATGGTCTTGGGCACCCGTTTGACGGCCTAGCCCAACCTTGCCAGCGCCGCCAGGGCCTCTCTCACCTTCTCGATGCTCCCGACGTGCCCGACCAGCCTCTTGGCGGCTACCAGGTCGTCGATGGTGATCGTAGCCGCCCGCTCTTGGGCTTCGTCTTCGGCAACCGCTTCATACTCAGTTTGGTTTTCATAATGTGCCAAAACCTTTTGGACGCGCTGTTCATTCCAGCCGCGAGGAAACTTCTGCTTGTTAGTTGATCGTCTGGCTTTTGCGGTCCGGTTTCTCATTTTCGTCTTCTCCGCTGTCGTCGACGGTAGGCTTGGAGTGGCCTCCCCCTCAAATCGTAGGCTGTGATTACGAACACGCTGTCGAGGCCTGGGTCCCGAACATAGATCACCTTCAGATACCTTCCAGCAGAAGTCTGGCCCAGGGCAACGCGGCTTCCACTCGTACCGGGACGATCCTCGCCCGGTCGCAACAGGACCTCGTGGACTTCATCTTCCGTCACGTCGTGTCCGAAGATATGCGGCTCGTCGGTCTCTGGATCGTAGTAGTACCGGATTTCCACCCTAACCTCATTATACCTTGGCCTTCTTCGCTGAGCGAGATTTTGACTTGCGCGGCCTGAGGCTCCTGCGCGGACAAGGACGTCGCCGTCAGCGAAGCGGCCTATCCCAACCTGGCCAGCGCCGCCAGCGCCACCTTCACTTTCTCGATGCTCCCAACCTGGCCGACCAGCTTCTTGGCGGCCACCAGGTCGTCGATCGAGAGCGAGGCCGCGACCGCTGGTGCGGCGGTGCCGGCGGCGGCCTTGCGGCGGCGCTTACGCTTCATGCCCGCGCTTCTGAGCACCTTGCCGATGAACGTGGTCGAGGCTTCGATGCCTTGCTTGGCCAACTCGGAGCGCACGTCACGTGGTCGGACGGGTTTCGGCAAGCTCTTGGCTACCGTCCGGATGGCTTCGGCCTTGGTGCCGCCGGCTGCTCCGTTGGTCGAGGCGGCTGGGTTGGCCCTTCGCGCCAAGTTCTTGGCGGTCCTGGCGACGACAACGGCCATTTCATTCCGTTTCGCCGCCCTCTTCTTCATCATGTTGAACTTGATCACGCTCACCATCGATGGCGACACGTCGATGCCCTGTTCCTTCATGGCCGCCGAGACATCCTTGGGCATGCTCTTCCGATTGGCCTTCAGGTACTTGCGGACTGCCGCGGACTTGTTCACTTTTTCGGTTTCGGTGGGCATCTATGAGAACTCCGGCTTGCAAATGGAACGCCCCGTGAAGATGAGTGGGGTCACTTCGAGCCCTCGCACGCTATCAGTAGGAACTCAAGGACGTCGTCCAGTTCTTGAAGCCGACCGCCCGTGCCAGACGACGCGACTCCTTCCTTCCGAAATCATCTCTCGCCTTTTGTGCCTCGGGTCTCGCCACTGGGCCGACATTCGGGGCCATGATGCGAAACTGGATTCTTTCCCGACCGTCGAGATTGATGTTCTCGACTTCGGTCTTCACGGTCTCCCAGATCTTGGCAGTCAGCGCTTCGGCGCCCTCGTCCGTAAAGGGCGCAGGCACATCCACGACGCAATCGGAATTGCCCGAGAGGAGCCGGCTCATAAATGTCCAAACGCGGTAAACCTTGACGGCGTCGTTGCCTACGGCGGGCTCCTCGGCGTCAGGCGTCCGGCCGTCGGCGTCGGCCACCGCCGTGATCATGTTCCGCCAGGCATCTCTTTCCAACCCTGTGCTCCACCCCGCGCTGGAAAAAATCACGAATGTCCGGTGGAAACCGGCTGACTTGCCTATTTCCTGCAAGAAATCCCTAGCCGGATCATCGAATGCCTTGTTCCTTTTCGTAAGAGAATGAAAGTAGGGAGTGAATTGAACGACACCATGCGCGGCATCCTGCAGCGGTTCGAGCGCTCGGCGGATGGCATCCGCGTTGAGTGCGTTCGGAACGAATTGTCCCTCTTCGTCCAGCAACAAAGCGCCATTGAGCGCCACAAAGGCCTTGAGCGTCTCACCCTTTTTGTGAACCGTTCCCGCGAGGATTCGCTGCAGATCCGTCGTAACCGGAAAGACAAGGAAATTCTGCACCACCGCTTGCTCGCCGATATCGTTCGACGGCGAAGGTTGGGCGACTAGTTCGTCCGCAAAAGCAACGGGAGTGCTGGCGAGGAGTAAGGCAACACAACCGCACGCCGCGGCAAGACAATCGCTAATACGAGAAGGCCTGGCCATGACACGTTTCCCATGAAAAAAGAAGAAGGAAGAGAATTGATTGATTATTAGAACCGACGCGAATTGAGATTGCAACTCAGTAGCCTGTCGCGGCAGCGCCGTAGCGTTGAGGCGACTCGGTTCTCGCGTCGAACCAACCGGTGGCGGCGGCTCCTGCCGGTCGACGTCGGTCCGCGGGGCAACGCGTACCCGCGCTCGGCGTGCGTGGCCGCCGCGGCTCAGATCTCGCGGCCCTCCACCAATCCTGAAGCCAAGTCCAGGCTTCGGCGGACACCTGCACGGCGGGCTGACGCCCTTGTGCTGTCCGCCAACGCCTGGCCTTTATCACACGCGCTGCCATCGGAATCCTGCCTTCGGCAGGGCGGCGACCACCACGCTAAGAACCATCGTAATGAGCGCCTCGGTCATTTCGTGGTTGACCGTCGAGAGCCCTTGCCGACTATGGGCCCTGTAACACCTCGCCGCCCGCCTTGGTGATCAACGCACGCAGCGTCGTTTCGTCCGTCGTGTCGGAAATGAACCTTACCGAACCGTCGGCGAGTGCTGCAAGAAAGCCGTTGGCCCCTGATACCCCGCCAGGCAGGGGCCGGCCACCGAATTTCGGCAACGGCTTGGCCGGATCGTAGACAATGTCCTCAGGCTTGGTCCAGGGGATGTCGCGTTTGGCCGCGACCGCCAGAATCGTATTCGACGTGCCGTCGAGGATCTCGGCGAATTTCGCTCCATCCTTGGAGCCTCCGATCGTGGTTTCGCCGGTCAACATGAAGTACGACGAGACCGTACTCGCGGGATCGTCACTGGGGTCGCGAAGCGTGGCGGGCATCTGGGCGATCAACTTTCTGTTGTTCGCGCTGTCCCACGGCTCATCAAACTTGTACTGGTCGTAGATCGCTGTTCCTTCGATATAGGGCAGGATCGCCACCCGCCAACTGTGTGGCGTTTTACCGTCCTTGCCGATCACCACCGCGGGCGGAAAGTGACCGTAGACGCTGGCGTAGTTATGAAACGCGAGGCCGATTTGCTTCAGGTTGTTCATCGACTGCGAGCGCTTCGCGGCCTCGCGCGAGGCCGCGATGGCTGGCACGAGGGCGGCGATCCCCGTATCGGCAACGTCGATTTGCGCCTCAGTCTGCAAACGGACGGCGTTGCCGTCGGCCGTGAACCTGGCCTGATTCAACAGCTCCGAGGCCAGGTCGGTCACGATCATCGCGGGACCGGCCTCGTCGCCGGGCGCGCGGGCAATTTGGTCGCCCAGTTTTTCGAGCAGGTTGCGGCCCAGCGTCACGGCCGCCTCGGCGGTGGCACGCACCCGCTCGGTCGCCTCCGGTGTGGCGCATTCGAACGTCGACTGCAGCTTCACCCCATGGCTCACATCAACCCCCGCGTACCACCTCTGCGTCTGCTCCCATAGCGGAGATAGCGTGCCAATTGCCTGCAACCCCGGTCCGCCGCCGGGCACCTTCTTCAGTTCTGGCCCGACCAGATGGTTGAACGCCACCGTGTCGACCATGAACGCCGCGTGGCCGCCCGCGATCTGCTGCCATCCGGAAAGCCAACTGGGCTTGCCCGCGTCGGGCTTGACGGACGCCAACATCATTCGACGCAACAGCGGTTCCGCGGCCAAAACGAGCGTTTGGTCGTCGGGGATAAAGCCACTGTAATTAGAGCGAGGCAAATTTGAATCCTTGTGCTTGGTGTATTTGAACTTGCCGAAGGTGGCCTCGACCCCTTCGGGCACCATACGCTTCATCAAAGCATTCCAGTCGTGCGGACCCCGGCCGCGCATGACGACCAACTCAGCCGGAAACATCGTCGAGCCAGGTCCAACTCCCGGCGATGGAAACTGCGCCGCGACGACCAGAATCTCTTCGATCTTCTCCAGCGGCACGCCAAGTTGCTCTGTCAGGTGGTTCAACTTGTCGAGCAGCGTCTTCATTTCACCGTGCTCGGCGATCGCGGCCGGGCGGATGGACAACACAGCCACAGCGTCGGCCGGCACGTAACGCAGGTCGCTCGCCGCGGCTGCCGGGGCTTTGGATCCGGGCTGGGCGGCCTGGCCCACGGCCAGGAGGTCGCCCGTCGGGCCGCGCAGCCCGGCAATCAACAAGCCCGCCAGGGCCACCGCCGCCACCAGGCCGGTTTGTCGCCGCCACGATGACGGCACGTAACGCAATTGTTTAGGATCCCTTAGCATTTCGATTCTCCTTAAAAAAGTTCCCCGATTCGGCAAGAAGGGCCGGGCCGCCCAGGCGATCGCGCGATCGTCCTGCCGCAAGGTCATTTGGGCTAGAGTCAGCAAATAGGCTTCGCGTCCGCCCGAAGCTTCGGCTCCCAAGGCGTCGGCCGCCAGTTCCTGTTCCAAACGCAGCCGGCGCACCAGCCAATGCACGAGTGGATGATAGAAGTGCAGCGCCAGGCTGAACTGGGCCAAGAGCCACGCCGCATAGTCGCCCCGCCCCACGTGCGCGATCTCGTGGGCCAGCACCACTCGCCGCTCGGTCTGGGTCCATTCGCGCCAACCGTTGGGCAGCACCACCAAGGGATTCCTCCAGCCAACCGTCGCCGGTGTGGTCAGTGCGGACGATTCGCGCAGCTCGATCGACCGTCGGCAACCCATTTGCTTGGCAAGCTGCTCCGTCAGTTCCGCCAGTTCCGGCGTGTCGATGGCTCGTGTCGACGCGCGGTAGCGTCGCACGGCAAAAATGCCCAAGACCATCCGCAGCACGGCAACCAATGTCCCCAGGCCGATGGTTACACCCACGATTTCCGGCCAGCGCCAGGCGGTCGGAGTCGCGGTCAGGCGTGTTTGCCGTAATTCATGCCAGAAGGCGCTCCAAGCCTCGCGAGCCGCCTCGGCGCCGGCGGCCGGCCTGGTCGTCTTTTTCATCGCCTCGGCAGACTCGGCCGAGGAGTACGACGAAGAGAGAGTCGCGGCGTCACCAGGATCGACGTCTTCTGACTCACCGGCCTGGGCGAGTGGTTCACCGGCGTTTGGCGCCACGGTCAGCCATCGCGGCCAAGGGCTGAAGGCCAGAACCGAAACGGCTACGGCCACGGCAAGGCTGGTGGTTGCCGCCAGTGCTCCGGCGGCCGGACCGCGCCGGCGCGCCATCGCATAGACCACCGCGCCGACCAACGAGAACAGTGTGACTTGGAAGATGCCCCATACCACGGCGGTTCCCAGCGAATTCATTGACGGTTCTCCTTCAGCAATGCTTCGAGCACCGCCCGTTCCTTGGCCGACAGTTTCTTATGGTCCATCAAGCGCACTAGCAATTGCTCGCGCGATCCCTGGAACACGCGCTCGAGCAGGTCGCCCAGCAGCCGCCCCGAGACATCCTCGTAGCTTCGAATCGGCCGGAAACGAAACGGCCGCTCGTCGTTGAGCTGTTCGATGAATCCCTTGTCGCTCAAGATTCGCACCAGCGTGGCCACGGTCGTGTAGGCCAGCTCCAACCCGGCGGCGGCCAGGTCGTCTTTGACCTCGGCCATGGTCAGCTCGCCCCGTTTCCAGAATACCTGCATGACTTCGAGCTCGCGTTCGGTGAGCTCCTTGGCGGGCGGTCGTGCCATCGCGCTGCTCCGGGTTCAGTCGAAAAAGACGGGCGAATATGATTTGGTTATGAAGATTTGGTTTTATCGTAATGGTTACGCGGAAGAAGTCAAGCAGATTCTTGGCAGGGTCGCTTTACCTCCCTTGGTGTAGTTACCAGTGGCCGGCGTGCGCGCCGCCGTCGACGTTCAGGGTCTCGCCGGTTACGAACGCCGCCGACTCCAGATACAGCACCGCCTCGACCACCTCGCGGACTTCACCCATCCGGCCCATTGGGTGAAGCCCGGCGAGGGAGGAGTGCGTCTCCGGTGGGTGCATCGGAGTCTTGATGGTGCCCGGCGCTACCGCGTTCACGCGGATGCCCTTGTCCGCATATTCAATCGCCAACGACCTTGTGACTGCGTCCAGCCCTCCCTTGGTGAGGGACGCCAGCGCCGAGGGCACGCCCTTCACGGGCTGGTGTACGAGCGTCGTCGTGATGTTCACGATGTGCCCGCCGCCCTGCGCGAGCATCTGCCCGA
Source organism: Pirellulales bacterium (assembly GCA_035534975.1). Taxonomy (GTDB): domain Bacteria; phylum Planctomycetota; class Planctomycetia; order Pirellulales; family JAICIG01; genus DATKSN01. The sequence continues at coordinate 10,963 of DATLQY010001095.1, read as the reverse complement.
CGGCCCGCTGCGAGACGTGGAAGAAACCAGCCAGGTTCAGCGACAGCATATCGGCGAAGTCAGCCTCGGAATACTCCGTGAACGGCTTGGAGATGAACATTCCGGCGTTGTTGACCAGCGTATCGACGCGGCCGAACTTACCGACCGCGTCCCCGATCACCCGGTCGGCGACCGCCGGGTAGGTGATGTCGCCGGCGACGGTAAGCACGTCCGCCGAAGCGTCGGGCTTGATCGACCTGGAGTTGGCGACCACCCGGTAGCCGCGGTCGAGGAACCCCCGTACCAAGCCCGCGCCGATCCCCTGCGACGCCCCGGTGATGACGGCGACCTTGCGTTCGGTACTCATGACGAACCTCCTGGTAGCGAAGAACCCCCTTACGGCTCATCGAGGGGTCGAAAGGACTCGAAGAACCGGTCGGTCTTGGGAGCATCAAGTTCATGTTGCATTCCGGTGACCGTCAGAATGTAACCGCGACGGCCGACGAGGACTAACCGAAAACGACTTGCGGATCGCGACCCCGGCTCGCCGGACGTCCACGCCTCAAAGGCGATATGTTTCCCAAACGTTCGGGGCTTGACGACAATTTCCTCGCCAGAAAACGTTTCGGTCAATTGCCAACGGACCAATTCGACGAGTTCTTCCGCCGTCACGGGCAATGGGAGCTCCAGAGGATAGTCGACAAATGCCGCCATGTAACTGACGACGCCATCAAATGCGGATCGTCCAGAAAACGACATGACAACGCCGAACTTGCTCACGTCCCGCTCAACCTTCTTTGGAATGCCTGGAAGCTCGACCGCCATGCCCGCTTCTGGCCAATCGAATTCATCCATCGGAGTCCTCTCGAATTCGCGGTGAGGCGGCTTCACCGCGGCGATCTTTTCCCGATTCAGCATGTCATTCACTTGAACCCCCCCAACCGCGAACGACAGTAGGAACAACAACTGAATCCAACGTTGCTTTTTCGCGCTCATTGATCATTTCCTGGCGAAGCACGCGGCCAGCGTGGCTCAGCCGGATCGACGCCGCCGGGCGGGCAGTGGAACAGCACGCCGGCTTTCGTTTTTCGTTTTGCCAAAGTGCCAGTGGGTGACGGGACGCCGTTTAGCTCGCGGGCAAACCAGCCCGGTTTGCCGGTCATGCCCGGTGTCACCGGCGGCCTGCGACATGGTCGAGGTCGCTTGAGCGCAGATGCCGTCGCCGGCCGCCTGCAATACCACGGCGCCAGCGTACCGCGCCCGCCGAGGGGTCGCAAGAGATTCCTCTGTTCGATATAACGTGCCGATGTCATCCACATCTACCTCGGCCTCCCCTCGCACGGCGTGGTTAGTCGTCGTCTTGCTGATGCCAGTCGCGCTCTTGAACTATCTCGACCGTCAGATGCTGGCGTCGATGCAATCGACCGTGATGGTGGCAGTCCCGAGCATCGGCACGGAAGAGAACTGGGGGTTCATGCTCGGGCAATTCAAGTGGGTCTATGCCTTGCTCGGTCCCATCGGCGGTTACATCGCGGATCGGTTCAGCCGTCGATTCACCATCTGCGGCAGCCTGTTCGTGTGGTCGGCGGTGACCTGTTGCACCGGGCAAGTTACGACTTATAGCGGGCTGCTCTGGGCCCGCTCGCTGATGGGCATCAGCGAGGCGTTCTACATCCCGGCGGCGCTGGCGCTGATCACCGATTACCACACCGGCCCCACACGGTCGCGGGCCGTGGGTTTGCACCAAATGGCGATGTACTGCGGCGTGATCGTGGGTGGGTTCGGCGGCTACGTCGCGGCAGCGCCCGACCTGGGCTGGCGGTTTGCCTTCGCTGCCTGCGGTGTGATTGGGGTGCTTTACGCATTCCCGTTGGTTTTCTTCCTGCGTGACGCGGGGAAGTCGAAGGCGGGCGCCGCGGCTTCCAAGGCTTCCCCCCTTCAAGCGGCAAAGGAATTGCTCACCAACGCCTCCTTCATGCTGTTGGTGCTTTACTTCACCCTGCCGGCGCTGGCGGGCTGGGTGGTGCGAGACTGGATGCCCTCCATCCTCAAGAAACAGTTTGATATCGGCCAGGGTGAGGCCGGCGTGGCGGCCACCCTCTACTGGCAAGTGGCGGCCATCGTCGGTGCCGTCATCGGTGGTTGGTTGGCCGATCGCTGGATGCGCTGGCACGAACGTGGACGCATCTTCGTCAGCGCCCTGGGCATGAGTCTCATCGTCCCGGCGATCTTCGGCGTGGGCAATGCCGGCTCACTCGCCGTGGCAGTGGCATGTCTCGTTCTGTTCGGCCTCGGCTGGGGTTTCTTCGACTGCAACAACATGCCGATCCTTTCGCAAATCGTTCGGCCACAGCTCCGCGCTACCGGCTACGGGATCATGAACTTCGTCAGCATTAGCTGCGGCGGACTCGCCGACTGGGGCTTTGGCGTTTTGCGCGACCGGAAAGTGCCACTGAACGTGATTTTCGGCATCTTTGCCGGTGCCGCGATCGCCTCCGTCGTCCTCGTGCTGCTCATCCGACCAAGAAAGGACCTCATCAGCCAGGAGCAATCGCAATGACCCGCCGGTTGGGCCGGATCACGGTTGCAGCGATCAGGCTGCGCCGGCCGGCAAGCCACACAAGTCCCGGACGGTTCACGACCGCACACGGATCAACCTGGTATGCGGAAGGGCGAGCGCCGGTTAGAATGTCAGGATGACGATCCAGGCAAGTCAAAACTCCAAATCTGCTGAACAGCCGCAGGATCTGTCGTCACGCCGGCAATTCACACTTCCGTCGGTCCTGATGTTTCCGTTCCTGATAAGTCCGCTCTTTCTCGGGGGCTGGCTTGCCCGCTGGCAAGTGGATCATGATCCGGCAGATTTCACGCCCCTCTTTAACGCGATGGTCTGCACGGTGATTTACGCCGTAGTGTTCGCTCGACGACGAGGCGTTCGAGATCCACGTCGTTCTCTAGAACGTCAGTTTCGCCCTTTGCTGCCGTGCGTTTGGACCGGAATTCGATATGGATGGCTCTTTGCGACAATTGCCCTGTTACCTCTATTCGTTGGAGTTGGAGGTGGGCGAGGCACGCTTGTGCGTGCATTCCTACGAAACGGGGTAACACCACATTTGGTTGGCGAAGCGATCTTCGTTTTTGGATTCGTAGGATGCCTCGGAGTTTCGCTTGGTGCGTTTGGGGGCGCCTTGGCAGGATTCTTAGTCGAATTCCAAAGACAAATTCGGCCGCGCGGGCGGCCGTGACGGCTCATGGCAATGAGCTCAAATGAAAGCAGATGGGACCGACGACGGGCCGGCCGAACGACCAAGCTCAGCCGCCGCGGCAATCGGGGCCGCGGTCAGCTATCGGCGGATGGCGGCTGGCGAGGCGGAGCGATCGCCGGCGAGGGCCGCGGGCCAAGCCGAGCTCGGCGGCCGCGGGCCGAGCTGTAACACCTTCTTCGGGCCTCCGGCGCCATCGCACGATGTTGCGCCGGCAGCCGCCTGAGTTTTCAGATTCGCAGACTGATGCTTGACGGTCGATGGGAAAGCGCGACAATATCGGAGAGTAATCTGTTTGGGCCGATCAGCCCACAACCGTTCACGGATTGCCCGCGAACGGAACCTCCAGCCACGAAGGAGTGAACCATGCGACTGCCACGTTGGCTTATTGCGTCGGCTTTCGTTTCCGCGATGCTTGCCAGGACTCTCTTGGCACAAGAGGCGCCGGAGATCGCGCCCATTCGGCTTGAGCCACCGGTACGTCTGAAGGCAGGCGATGAGTTCATCGATACGGGAAAACACGTCGCTCATGCCGGACCATTGGCCGTGGATCTCAATGCCGACGGAATGCCCGACCTGTTGGTCGGCAACTTCAGTGGGCATTTCCAAGTCTACATGAATGCCGGCACCCGCGCTCAGCCGAAATATGTCGACCAGGGCCTTCTTGAGGCCGGCGGCGAGACAGCCAAAGTCCCGAATTGGTGATGCATTGGGCTTGGTCCGCAGTTGGCGGATCTCACCGGCGATGGTATCGACGATCTATTCACCGGCTGCTTCGAGGGAGGCGTCTACGTGCTCGCGGGGATCAAGGAGGGCAAGTTCGCCGCGCCTGAAAAGCTCCTCGACAAAGCGGGCAACGTCTTGCGCGTGGGACAGTATTGGGACTACGACGCCAAGAAGTGGAGCGGCGTTCCCCAGAGCAAGTACAAGGAAGTCCTCGGCATTGGCGCGACCGCCGTTGACTGGGACGACGACGGCGACCTCGACTTAGTGCTGGGCTCCTTCGACGGCAAGATCTTCGTCCGATTGAACGAAGGATCGTCGACCAAGCCGGCGTTCGCCACCGAGAGCACCGTGCTTTCCGACGGCGACACTCCGTTGGAAGTGCCCGGCCACGACGTCATTCCAAGAATCGCCGATTGGGATGGGGACGGTCGATTCGACATCCTCAGCGGTAGCGGCGCCGGGGGAGTGTACTGGTTGCGCAACGTCGGCACGAGAGGCACACCAGCATTTGCGGGTCCCCAAGTCATCATTCGGCCGTCCGATTCGAAGGGTGACAAGGCCAACCCCACATCGCCTGGCGAGCGGACTCAAGTCAGCGCCACCGATTACGACGGCGATGGGGATCTCGATCTGCTCGTCGGCGATTTCAACGGTGACGGTGGCCAGATGCACGGTTGGGTTTGGCTTTTTCGGCGCCGCTGAATCCGTGGCACATCTCTGTAGGGAGCGCGCTGCGTGGCGTTCCGAGGAGCTGATGCGACGTCATTTGGCAGGACGCGGAACGCCACGGAGGCCACGGAGGGCGTTCCCTACAGAACCGAATAGGCCGATCGCAGCCTTTTGAACGCGCCGTTGGCATTTTTCGGCTCTCTGCCGATCGCCGCCTGGCTCCCCGCTGCCTTCGGCTGCGGGGAGCCAGGTGACAGGACAAGGAGAAGAGAGGGGGCGAGCCGCCTTTGTAGCAGCCAACGTCACGGACCACCGGGCAAGCCGGCGGCATGATGTCGCTGGCGAAACGCGGCGTCGGCACTCAGCCCACGGAATCCCGGCGCGCCGGGAGAGAGCGTTCGCTACAGAAACAACGGCTGCAGGTACGCAACTTCACAGCCCTCGATAAAAGTCGCGGACAGTTGGGGGGACGGCTACTGTCCGCATGCGGAATCGTCGCAACGCGTCACCTGCATTTTTCCGGCTACTTCGTCTCTATTTCGACCTTCAGCGGATCGGCCCAGCACTTGCGCTCTGCCGTGTAGTAGAGATAGGCCCGCGAAGCGGGGGCCGTGTAACGGCCGGGGATCTCGGCGATGAGGTCGAGGTCGATGGCGATTTCGCGCCTCGGTGCGAGCGATCGCCAATAACAAATGACTTCGCGTGGCCGGGTTTCGTAGAAGTCGAACTTGCCCGCCCTCTTGATCTCTTCAAGCTGGTCGGCCCGCGGTTCCAGTCCCGCCGGCAATCCGAGAATGGCGATCGTCATCGGCTGGCCTTCAGCAGTGACATTGGTCAATCGGGCCGAAAGTTTCACCGTCTCACCGGCCTTCGCAATAGCGCGGTCGAGCCGCGTCGAGAGCTCGAGCGCGCAGTCGGGGTCGCCGGCCGGCAAGCGGCTGCGATAACTGACGTCGAGCGCGTACGGCATCTGGTTCTCGCCCGACAGACCGATCGTAAGGCGGTTCTCGCCGGGAGTAAGGTGTGCGGCGATGCCCGCGACGCTGATCGTGTCGTGGGCAGCGGCTGCGAACGCTTCCCGGGCGATCTCGGTGCCGTCGCGTCCGACGATCAACTCGCCGCCGACCACGTTGGCGCGGCTGCTTTGGGAATAGGCCACCAGGGCCTTGAGCGCCAGGATCGTCGCTTGTGTCGAGCCAAAACCGCCGAGGCCCTGACGGTGGGCGACGATCCATTCGATCGCCCGCTCCGCGTGATCTCGGTGATCGGCGCTTTTGAGCCAGGCCAGCGCGGCCAGAGCGGTCGTTTCGACTTCCAGCGAAAGCCCTCCGCTGCGGGTGATCGAGCCATTGGTGCCAGTGAGATGACCATCGTCGGCCTGGTTGCTGGCGAGCTTGTCCAGGAGCGACCGCCCCTGGGTTTCTCGACCGGCGGTCAGCGTGCCCGCGGCGGCCAAGGCCACGAGGTAGGGATCGTCCGACGAACTTGCCAAGCGCGCCACATGATCCAGATCGAGGTCCAGGTCCTTTTCGCCCGATTCGGCCAGCGCCCAGACGATGTAGGCGTCGGTGATGTCCGCGGGCGCGCCGCCGAAGCTGTCGAGCGCCTGAGAGTTGCGCTCGAAGCCACCGCGGCCGTTTCGCCGCGAGCGGAGCCAGGCCGCCGTGCGTTCGAGCATCGCCGTGTCGACGGCATGAACTTGGGCCATGTCGTGGAACTCCATCAGGCCGTAGGCGGAGAGCGCCTCGTGCCCAGGATCGCCCCCGAACCACTCGTAACCCCGTTGCGGGCACTCGAAGGCGGTCAGTTTCGCATAGCCCGACTTCAGCAGTTCTCGCGACCGCCGCGTCAATTCTGGGTCGGCCACGTGCTGGTCGCGCATGAACTGTAAGGCCAGCACGTTGGGGTAGTTCGTCGTCGAAGCCTGCTCGAAGCAGCCATTGGGCTCCCGAAGGATGCTTTCCAACCCTTGTTTCAGGTCGGCCAGGGCGGATGGGAAGGCACGCAGCGTGGCTTCGAGTGAGCCGGGCACCCAGTCGTGGGGAAGTCGCAACGAAAGCTCGTGCTCGCCAGCCAGCTCGCCGGCGTACGAGAGGTTGACGGGAAAGCCGGGTGGTACGATTGCCAGCTTCCGTTCGACGGCGTCGGCCAGCGCCGCGGCCTGACCTCGCAGGGCCAGAGTCGCTACCCCCTTCTGGCCGATCGCGTCGAACGAGTAGTGTTCGCGGCGGCGTGCGCCGGCCGCCAACCGCAGTTCGCGCTTCGGCTCACCGGCCAGTCGCAGCAGCTCCGCATCCGGCCCCGCCAACAATAATTCGACCGTGACGGGCAGCTCGTTGTCCGTTTCGTTGGCCACGGCCAGCGGCATTTCGATGCCGTCGCCCGCCGTGATTTCCAGCGGCAGTTTGGGTTCGAGGTGGAACGGGATCCGCGAGACGATCTCCGCGCGGCCCGAACCAATGCGGCCGCCGCCGTGCGCGTCGGCCATGACGCGGAAAGCAGTGATGGCATCGGAAACGTCAAAAGTCAGCTCCGCTCGCCCTGAAGCGTCTGCCAAGAGCAGCGGATTCCAATAGAGCGTTTCGGTAAAGTCATGACGCGCGCCGCCAGGATCGGCCATATGGACGTGGGCGTACTGACGCTCGGGAAAGCGGTACTGCTCAAGTTGGTCTGCCAAGTCGTCGACGAATACGACCTCGGCCCCCGCTTTCGCATCGGCGCGCAAATGACGCCGCATTCGGCCCATCCGGTCCATCGGAAGCACCTCTGCCAGAGGCGGCAGAGGCCGTTGAGCCTGCTGCAACCCAGCCTCAAGTTCGAGGAGTTGTTCGAACATCGGCACACCGTCGGCCCACCCCATCTCACGGGGCATGCCGCCACCACCGCCGCCAATTCCGAACCACTTGCCGCCGGCGAACTTGCCATCCATCGGCAGGAACCACGGTTGGACGTTCTCCAAGCCCTGCTGTTTCATCGGACCATCTCCCAAGGCGGGTGCCGCGTAATAGAAACGGTACCTTCTGGCCTCGACGTTCGGCGGCGACGGCTCGCCTAGCCGAAGACCATAATGATCGAGACCTTCTTTTTCCCCTTCGTTTGCCGGTCCGTCGCCCTGCGCGCCGTAGAGCAGGGATGACGGGTCGGCCGCACCGTTGGCATTCAGGTCGCTGGCATCCATGTCGTCGGCATCCACGTCGTCGGAAACCATGTCGCCCAAGGTGGCCACGAGTGTTGGTTCCAGTTTGAACGAGTGGTACGCGAGCCGCCCATCGCCGCCCGGGACCATAGGAGCCTGGAACTGGATGATCGCCAGCACCAGGCCGGCCACCGCCAACGACATCGCAATCCATACCCGAGCGCCGGTCGCAAGTCGCACGATGGCCATCATCATCAGCGCCAGCAACAACGACGCGCCGCCCCAAAGCGAGAACATGCCCAGCGTTTCCGCCCGCCGGCGACGCAGCGCAGCGACGGCCGACGCAAAGCTCGCTTGGACCTGGTCGTGGTTGTCGAACATGGCGGGCGGGGCCGTCGCGCTACCCAAGGCCGCCAGCCGCGAGAGCTGGTCGTTCTGTCCACCTTCAGGTCGCAACTCGTCTAGCTGCCGCTCGACGAAGCGCCGCCAGCCTTGTGTCCCCAGAAGCAAATCGAGCGCCTCGGCCGCCTCATCGCCGTCGGAGAGGTAAAAATCGGCATCCTCCAAGTCGTCGGGGCGCTCGACTTCGCTGGTCAGCAAAAAGTGGGTTGTCAATGCCGGTGTGTCGTCGTCGGCCAGGTTCAAGAGCGCGTCATCGACGACGGCCACACCCAACGCGGCGGCGGTTGGCCGCCCTTCCTCGTCGCTGACCGCCAGCGCAAGCTTCGCCGTCTCGCCGGGCGAATAGCCCTGGTTGGCACCCATCACCAGGACCTGCAGCGTGCGATCGGCGCGGAGATACACCAGCCGCTCGGCCAAGGGCTGGGGTGGTTCGGCGCCATAATCGTAAACCGTCACGCGGACCACGCCGCTCGCTTCGGGGACCAACGGAAGCGAAATGACCCGCGAGCCCGGTGCCATGTCAACCGTCTGCTGACCGACCTGGACGCCACGACAAAATGCCGTCACTACCAGCGGTCGCGGCTGGCCGGTCGACGTCAGCTTGAGCTCGAGCGGCCGGCCGGGGCCGAACACGCCGGGTCCGGCGGAGAGGACGAGCGATTTGTCGCCGCTGACGGCGGGCAACCTGGGACGTGAAGCGGCGTCGGCCGGTTTGGAGACTTCAAGCGTGTACGCGCGGTCCGAATCGGGCCGCAACGTGAAGGTCCCCATTCCCTCGTGCTTGGTCTCGAGTCGTGCGACCTCCCGTCCGGCGTCATCGACGACTCGGCCCTCGACGTGGACCGGCTTACCCAGTGGGTCGCGCCCGACGAAGTAAACACGGTTTTCCAGCCCCGCGACTAGTTCGCCTCCTTCGGGGTAGAACTTCACCTCGACCTTGCCCAGGTTGATGGGGATCGTTCTGGCGATCGTCTCCTGGTTTCCCCCGTCGTCGACGGCCACGGCCAACTGGCCGGCGCCGGCCGCGATCTGCTCGGGAAGTGAGAACTCGATTTGGGCCGTGCCGCCGGCCGTCGCCTGGGCGGCTTGTTGATGGACGACCTGCCCGTCGACCAGGGCCGTCACGGTCAACTTCGCCTCGGCCGCGGCGCCCCCCTCGGCCCGCTCGGCCGAAAAGTCGGCCAGCACACGGTCGCCCGGCGCGTAACTGTCGCGGGTGAACTCCAGCTCGGTCTTCAGTCGCGGGAGACGGTAGTCGCGAATGAAGAATTCGCGACGCTCTTCGGGGAACGATCCGTCGAGAGCGCGAGCCACGAGCGTGTACGCGCCGCCGGCCTGGTCGTGCGGGACCGGGAACGCGCCGTTGCCGACGCCCTGCCGAGTGATGCCTTCAACCTCGCTGCCGGCGACGATTGCCCCGCTCGGATCGCAGATTTCGTAGTGGACCGGCACGTCGAGGTCGCTGTCGAGCGCGAACCGCGAGAGCGTCAATGAACGATAGTAGACCGTCTCGCCGGGCCGGTAGAGTGGTTTGTCGAGCGAAAGTTTCGTTATGTGCCGCGCCGGCTCGACCGCCAGACGCGTCTCGACCGTCTCCGACGCTTCGCCCTGGCTGGCGCGGATTGCCAGCCGCGCGCCCATCGCCAGGTTTCCGGAAGCGGGAAGCCTGATCCGCAATTCTCCCTGATCATTGGTGCGTTCGTCGTTCCGCCAGAACTCCTTGCCGTCGGGCGAGTAGAGTGTCGTTGCGACGTCGGCCGCCAGCCGTGTGCCCGCGGCCGATGCGACCGCGACCGTATAAACGTTGGGCGCGTCGGCCCGCGGGACGGCGGGACCCATGACGAGCAAGCGCAGATGCCGCTCGGCCAGTGCCGCAACTTGCCAACGTTCATGCACGAACCCGCCCAAGGTGACGGCCAGAAGAACGGCGGCGGCCACGGCGAAGGACCAATGGATTGCGGATTGCGGATTGCGGATTGCGAATTGGGGGGCGAGCGCCGAGCGTATGGGCGACGGGAGGTGGTGCAGTGGGGATGAGGTGGTGAGGTGATGAGGGGATGGAGGGATAAGGGGATGAGGGGAAGAGGGGATGAGCGGAAGAGGAGAAGGAGGTTTCGTTGTGGAATGACCCGCGTGAGGTACGGTGTTGGTTGACTTCGTCGAATGGTCGGTTGAGCTCGTTGAAGGCTCGGCGGACTGGGGGGGCGCGAGGGGGACGAGCGGCAACTCAAGCCGGGCGGCCTTGGCGAACAGCCCGTATTGCCGTTCGACGAGCGACATTGCAGCGGACAACGCCGGCTCGGTTGCAATCCGCCGGCGCAGCTCGACGGCTTCGTCGTCGTCGAGCAGACCGTAGACGAGTTCCAACAGCCGTTGGTGAAGTTCGGGGGTAATGTTCATGGTCTCGATCGTCGTCCGTTGTCAGTCGTCCGTTGAAGCCAACACTTCTCTCAAGCGGCCCAGCGCGAGCCGCATCCGTGTCTTGACGGTGCCCAGCGGAATGCCGAGCGCCGCGGCGATTTCTTCGTAGGTCAGTTCGCCGTTCTGCCGCAGCAGAAACACCTCTTGTTCCTCGCGGCGCAACTCGTGTACGGCGCGGCGCAACTGGTCGAGCTGTTCCGCCCGTTCGAGCCGGTCTTCGGTAGGGGCACGCGCGGCGACAAGCATCAGTCCATCCTCAGCCAAGGGTCGGCGGCGGCGGCGCCAGGCGGCGCCGCGCAGGTCTCGGCCGGTGTTGAGTGCGATCCGAAAGATCCAAGCCTTGAGGTTTTCGACGCCACCTACGTCC
>DATLQY010001094.1:0-3080 GCA_035534975.1 Pirellulales bacterium | reverse complement strand
AAGATCAACCTGGCGATGTTCTCCGCCGTCGGGTTGGTGTCCATGAGGAACATCGGTTCGCCCAGCGCGCGCAGGGCCGGCACCGCGGGATCGTCGCGGCGCAATAGCATCCTATGGTCGAGGTTTTCGTCGATCCAGCGGCTGACGACCCGCTTGATATCCGAAAAGTCGAGCACCATGCCACGGTCGTCGAGCTCAGCCGATTCGATGGCGATCACCGCGCGGCCGTTGTGACCGTGCAGGAACTTGCACTTGCCATCGTAATTCAACAGCCTATGACCGTAGCAGAAGTCGATTTCGCGTGTGACTCGGAACATGGGGCAATGAGTGAGAGGTGAGTGGTGAGTCGTTTTTCTTGTTCCCACGCTGGAGCGTGGGAACACTCCGCCGGACGCTCCGCGTCCTCGTCGTCGATCAAGTTACGAAGTTCGGCGCCCCCATATCTCCTCATCCCCTTACCTCCTCATCCCCTTACCTCCGCCGCGCTCCGCGTTCTCCACACGTTCCATTTTCGACTTTCGACCTTCAACACTTTCCCGCCCCTCCTGGGCGTACTGAGTCGGGTCGTCGGCACCGATCATTCGAAACGCCCCACGGCGTTCGGCGCACTTGTTGCACCGGCCGCAGTGCAGTCCGCGCGCGGGATGGATGCAGGAGAACGTCCATTGGAGCGGAAACTCCCGCCCCAATTCCATCACCTGGCGTTTGTCGTATTCGGCGAACGGCCTCACGATCCGCACGTTGCCCAACATGGCCCGATTCATGGCTGACTCGAATTCATCGAAAAACGCCGGCGTCGCGTCGGCGAACGGACTCGACCCCAAGGGCGCCAGCGCCAATTGTTCGATTCCGTGGTGCGCGCACCAAAGCGCGGCCTTGATGACCAACAGCGCGTTGCGGCCCGGCAGAAAAACGGCTTCGTCGGGCGAATCGGCGTCGGGAACGCGGCGGCCGTTGACACTCCAGTGGTTGCCGTAGACGTCGGCCAGCGGCATTTCGAGCGTGACGAGTTCTTCAAGTGTCGGGCGCCGCAGGGCGGTCAGGTAGCGGCGCAATCCTCGCAACTCGGCCGCCTGCCAAATCAATCCCGACTGAACGTAAAAGGGCCTCACGCGACGCCCAAGCGCCAGAAGATGGGCCAATAGGATCGAACTGTCGAGTCCGCCGCTGACCAACAATCCGATCGTCGCGGCGGTGGAGGGTAAGTTCATGGGCTGGCCGGCGGCGTCAATTCGTGGTGCTTGGGTCGTTTCCATTGTAGATGCCGTGCGCCTCCCGTCGAGAGGGCGGAGGAAGGCATTAGGCGATAGGCGTTGGGCGATAGGCAATAGGCATTGGGCGTAAGGCGATAGGTGGAGGCTGGTCGCAGGGCGTTAGCAATGCCCCGTCTAGATAACGACCTGGGCATCGTTAACGCTCTGCCCCAGCCACGGTCCTGTTTTCCTATCGCCTAACGCCTATCGCCTTCTCAACGTAACTGCTTTCCCAAAAGGCACTTGCAATGGATCGCCGCAGTCTTTCCTGCGGCTGAAGCTGACCTTGCATGGCCTGCGCGCGATCGCTAAACTCCCCATCCTTCAACCTTTCTCGCGATTAAGCCAGTGTTGACTTTTGCCGGCGGCGGCCTTGATCGGCCACGCGCGCGGTATTTTTCTTGCATTGGGAAACGGCGGCTCTTAAAATGGGTTAAGAGTTCCAATTCCCGTTGTCGCAACAGCTTCGGGTGGATGATGAAGACCGCGGTGATTGGAGCTTCAATAGCTGCATGTCTGGTGGTGGCGGTGCTGGGTGGTTTCGCCAATTCGCGCGAAGCGAGGGCGCAGCGGCCCGCCCCGCGCGACAGAGGTGCCAACGCGGGGCACGATACAGGTGCCAACGCGGAATTGATTGCCTTTTCGGCCACGGTAGGCGACGACGGACAACAGATTACGATCATCGACCCGCGCGAGCGCGTCATGAGCGTGTATTGGGTGGACCGCGAAGGCAAGCTGGCGCTGAAGTCGGTGCGGAAGTTCCTCTGGGACTTGCAGATGGTCGATTTCAACGGCGTGAGCCCCCAATCGCGGGAGGTTCGTTCGCTGGTTGAGCCACGATAATCGTTCGCCAGGTGAGGGCCTCCCAGGGCCGGCGGACGAACCCCTGGTCGCCAGGCAAAAGCGAGGGCGACGAACCGGAGATCCGCATGGCCCGCAAATTAGTACCTTTGGAAGAAGCCGCCCAGCAGCTCGGTATCACGCCCGACGCGCTCAACGAGCTGCGGCAGCGCCAGGAAATTTACGGCTACCGCGATGGCGCGAGCTGGAAGTTCAAGCCGGAAGACATCGAAAAGCTGCGTGAGGAGCGTTCCGCCCGCGGCGGCGAAAAAGCCGCTTCCGAAAGCTCCGCCTCGGCCCTGCCGATCGACTTGTCGGAATCGACCGACGACGGGGACGACATGGTGCTCTTGAGCGACATCGAGTTGGGCGGCTCGGCGCCGGGCAGTTCCAGCACCGTCATCGGCAAACCGGGGGCGCAGTTGCCTGAAGATAGCGACATCAAGCTCGCCAGCGCCGTAAAGTCGTCGCCGGGCGGCTCCAGCACCGTCATCGGCAAGCCCGGCCATGGGCAGTCGCCGCTCGACAGCGATATCAAGCTGGCCACCGGCGGCAAGAAAGACCCAGTTCCGGACAGCGACGCCATGCCGGTCGATTTGAGCGGTGAATTGCCGCTCGACTTGAGCGGCGGCAGCTCGCTGGCATTCGACTCCACTTCCGGCTCGGGTACGAAGCAAGGATCGGGCAGCGACCTGGCCCTGGACTCGGATTTCGGGTCGGGTAAGAAACTAGGCGCGGGCAGCGACCTGAGCCTCGACGCCGATTCCTCCAGCGGTTCGGTGCTGGAGCTCGGTCCGACCGACTCGCCCGGTTCAGGCAAGGGAAGCGACATTACCGTCAGTCCCAGCGACAGTGGCATTTCGCTGGTCGATCCGAGCGACAGCGGTATTTCGCTCGAAGAGCCTTTGGAGCTCAGCGCGGCCGACGACGACTCGTCGTTCGATCTTTCCAGCGATTCGAGCGGAACGCTCGGCGACAGTTCCGATT
>DATLQY010001093.1:0-8935 GCA_035534975.1 Pirellulales bacterium | reverse complement strand
TATTCCCTCGAACAAATCGTGAAACTCCTCTTTGAGGTCCACAAGCTCGCGCGAGGAACCCGGCCCGTCCGACGCGAAAAGCCGAGATCCAGATGCCCAAACGCTGACCCCAGTCGGCCCGATGCCGAGAAGTCCTTCTTGAACTGGAATATGTGTCGTTTCGCGTTCACAAGAGGTGCTCGCCTCGCATATCACGTCGACAGCGGCAGCGTCCGGACCAAGGACCAGCGCGGAGGTCCCGTAAACGAGCAAAAGCCGGTCGCCGGCTAGAGGCACCGCGAGAAGGAGCTCATCATTATTTGATTGGATGTCGATTTGTCCCGACAGGGGGCGTAACAGCGCCTCTGACTCAAGTGCGATTGCGTAGTAGAGCGCCGAACTACCGAGCACGAGTCCAAAGTGGGCATGCCAGCCGAGCGGCTGTAACTCCTCCACAATCACGTTCTCACCCGCCCCCGACTTCCGAAGAGCGTCGGCACTCGTTGTTTTTGGCGAGGGCGCGCCCGGCGCACTCTCCGTGTCCAGCCGGATGCTCATAATCAGTTGGCCATCGCTCCCGATCACGAGGAGGTATACCCCATCCTCGGCATCGGGACCCTTGCCGGGCGAGATGACGATCGCGAGCTGTTGCTCACGCACCCGACAAACGCCGTTGACTTTATGACCTCGAAGGGCCGCTTGAAGTTTTGAACTCGTCACTTCCTGGATGTCGTCACCCCGCGCCTGGTATACTGCGAGAGTGTCGCCCGGCGACGCGTGGTCACTGAGTGATTGCCGGACGGCCCACGTGTTGGGTGCAAATGGCGTGTAGAGCGCAGACGCAGTGACCCGCACAGCGTCACCCTTTCGCTCGAGTATCATGTGCCGGGGCGTTCTCGTCCCGGCCCGACTGTACGATAAGTGGTAGATTTCCATCTCTTGGATGTCCGCACTGGCCTGTGTGATCATGACGATCCGCGCGTGACAATCCTCCGCTTTGAGTATGGTCACCCGCCGTAACCCTAAAGGCGTCTCAATCCGGTGGGGTGATGGGGCATCCAGATCCACCAGGAATAGTTCGAAATCGTTTTCACGGGGATTCTGGACGACCGCCAGGGCAAGGCTCCCATCCAGGGGTTCGAGTTGCACGACTTCAGCCTGCCCAATCGTACGGGTCGTACTGCTCGGTACGTTGATGAATCGTTCCAACGAATAGCCCTCTCCTTGGCGCGCAAAGCTGAAGACACGGCCCCCCATGCCGGCCAGGACCAGTCGCTCGTCTGCCCCGACGCCGAGTGCGCAGCCGGCGCCTGCCAACCACAATGCCTGCGCCGTTGGCCCGTATCCGTCCGGCGGCGCGAGGAGCATTGGCTTGGAGGTCTCGTAGGGGACGGACAGCCCGACCGATTCATACGAGGGGATTCGGCCCGCGCGAACGGGAACAAGATTCCGCCACCAGTCCGTCGCAAACACGGCGCCTGTTTCGATGGCGGATTGCCATTGAACCAGACAAGCGAGAAGTTCTCGTAGTGGTTCGATCGTCTCTTCGGCCGTGGCGAGACGAAGAAGCGAGTTCAACTCTTCGAGCAGCGGCGCCAGCGTCGTTTCCCTGCCTGCTAATTCGTGGAAGCGCCTAATGACCCAGGACGAGAGAAGTAATCTCGCAACTAACGCCGAGTTCTCGGCCGCGTATTCGATCACGAACTGTGCTGCAAACGTCGTCGCAAACGTCGTGAGGAATTGAGTATGCGACTCGGCGCTTGCCAGGATGTTGACGAGTGCCTCGGCTAGCGAACTCCCCCTCGTCCGGTCCCGATCCAAGGCATTCGCCGCGACGACCCGTCGGAATGTGTCGTCGCGGAAACAGACACCGCCGTTTCGATAGGCCAGCACACGCGCAAGCGGCCCATTGCAGGCCTCGTCGAAATCGTCCGCGCTTAGCGGCAAGCGCAAAAAAGACAGGAGGTCCGACGGGGCCCATGTCTTCTCGCCCAAGTCGACCATCGCCAGTTTCCAGATGAAAGCGCGCAGTTCCGTACGTATCTGCGTCGGGGAATGCTCCAGGACTTCGTCGAGGACCCGCGATACGTACTCCGAAACATCGGGGCATAGCCGCAAGGCCTCCAGTGATTTGGGAGCAGCGGTTGTCCGGTCGAGGACATCGTCTAAGAATCTCGTGAGAGTCCAGAGATTGTCGCCCGCGAGCTCGGCAAGCCTGTTTTGCCAACGCTCCTCGCCGAGTCGCCGTCCGAAATCGCGTGTTTCATTCTGACCGCACAATGGCCGGGCGAATGCCTTCACGAGTCGGCACGCGGCATCGTGATCAGCGAGCAAGAGAAACGTTGTCGCGTGTCGGCCCGACAGGGCAGGTGTTCCTCGCTGCGAACCAACCACCGTGACGCCACCGCCCGGCAATCGGGAAACGAGATCGAGAACGCGCGCTTGATCGGATTGCACGGCCTCGTCGAGTCCGTCGAGTGCGATGTCAATTGGTAGGCTCGTCGCATCGCAGGTGCGCAGTACGTCGTCAGGCCAGCCGAACCTGCCCGGCGGATCATTACGCACATCAGACGTCGGCATGGGCAGTAATCGAAGGCGAGCCTGAATTTGGCTGGCGAGACCGTTGCGGACGTCATCAAAGCGCGAAGCTCGGTCGTGCCCCCTAACACAACTGAACCAAGCTGGGTAGGTCGGCCAAACGGACGTGTCATGCAGCCAATGTGCGAGAAGAGTCGTTTTGCCGGCCCGCATCGCTCCTTCCACGAAACCGATCGTGCGGGCGTCCGTTGGACAGGCGTGCTTCCAGCGTGTGAGCTTTCCCAGTTCGTCCTCACGTCCAACAAATCCGACGGGCAAGGCTTCGCGCGAGTCCGCATCCGTTAGAAGCCGCGAATGCCCTCGGCGCGATTGTGAAGGTCGGCAATGCCGCTGCTGGTCGTTTGCCACAAACGCCCAACGGTCGTGCGTGAGACCGAGGGCCGCACAAGCCGTGTTGACCAACCGGACAATCTCGGCCAAGCCAAGTCCCTCTGGCAATAGAATCAGGTCGACTCCCCCGCCATGAATGACCAAATCCGTCGGAACATCGGAACGGTCGGCGCACGCGAAAAGGGCGAAGATCCCCGCCTCGCGAGCGGCTAGCATTTTTCTGGCGAGACCTGAGACCGCAGCCAGCCGTCCTTCGGCGTCCCAACGGCCGGTGAACCCAATTCCCGCCGGGAGTGGCCAGCCTTTTTTGGAGGTTACCAGACTCCCCATTGCAAGGGCCAAGCCTGCGGAATCGAAACTTTCGACATCCCAGCGGGCTATGTAAAGCAGATACCATTCCGGCAAAACATTTTGCTGCCACCGTCCGGCGTATCCCGCCTTTTTCAAGGCCGCCGCCACTCGCTTCGTCACCTTGTTCCACATCGCCCGGGCTCTTTTCATCCGCATCGCCACATCGGCGTGCTCCACCGATTCAACTGCGACGCCGTTGGTGAGCCACGCAGGCCACGCGTCGCCAGCCGCAGGTTCCACCCATGCCGAAGTCGTTAGGTGGGGCGGCCAGCCCCCATCGTCCCCGTCTCGGCCAAGTAGTACCGGGAATCCAACAGCTCGCTGAGACTCGCCGGACAAGTAGGGCTTGGCCGGCGTTCGATGAGCCGCGCCGGCGTACCGCGAGCGGCGTACTGCCTCGACCATGGCGCCTTCACTGTTGACGTGTTCGATCCCACCCAGAGTTCTGGAAAACTCCGCGTAGGCAGAGCTGAACGGCATTTCCGCCGCGGTGCATGCGCGCAGATCGTGGAGTCGCCCAGGCCAGCCGTTCAAGGCTTGCTTCGCCGCGGCGACCACATTCTTGACGAGCTCTTCATCAGTGCCGTTCGCGACCCAGATCGGCCGCAAGTTCCGGAGCAAGTCGGCGTGCCGGCCGAGCAGCAGCTTGCGAACCAGCGCTACCTGGTTTGGGCGACTGATTTCCACGGAAAGCAGTTCGGAGCGCGCTCGTCCGACGACCTCCGTCACGCAAGCGGCCCGACCTAACAGCGCGGGGATATCTTCATTTCTCGTGAGTGCCGTGGCGAACCAATTGTGTTCGGCCGTTTCGGCAAGGATGATGTTGAACAGAAAATCAAATCGTGCGTTCATTCGCGTGTCTGCCTAGAAGGACGGCGCGGCAGGTGCCGTCCGCCGTCAGCAGGATCAGCCCGATACTCCCCTGGTGCTCGCGCAATGCCTTGAGCTCAGTTTCCGTAAGCCAAACTTTCCCGGCGGTTGTGCCCAACTCGGCGACGAGCGGCTCTGAAAGCCCGGGAATTGATAGTTCACACCGGACATATTGCCCCACCTTATCCGCCGGCCCGCTCTTGCTGACCGAGATCTCCGCGGCCACAGGCACGGACGTATGGAGGAGATCGAGATCCAGTTTCACTTGAACGTCTTCATCGCCTTCGAGAGGGAACGCTTGCCTTGCGAGGGCGACGCGCTCACGGCCGATTGCGTTATAGTTGCTGGCCGCCGCAGTCGCATACGTCTCGCGATCCGTGTATTCGGCGAGCACTTTACCGAACACGGGGAAGCTCTTTTGGCAAGGGGTGCTTGACTGTGCCGCGACGCCTGACCGGAACGGATAAGCGTCTTCGGACAGGATCTCTCGCGCGGTCGCTTGGGCTGCCGCCTCAAGCGTTCCGTCGAGCCACCAGGGTGGCGACTCATTAAACGGCGCGGCCAGCATCCGCCGCCAATTCTCCAAAAGGGGAATTTCCGCGGCGACGGAAAGCAACCGAAGTCGCTCATCCTGCTGCAAGAGATCGTCGAGCGCTTGGAAGCCCTCAAGCACGCGGTCCATGGTGGCGCTGAACTCGCCGAGCGGACCTCCCTCGCACAGATGCGACTGGTACTCATCGTCGATGACGACGAAGGCGGCCCAGAATTCCATCATTTTGTGCAGGAAGTCCGTGCAAATCGACTGGTCCTCGATTGGCTCCGCGTCGTCGAACCTCGACGGCAGCGACTCCGCGTCGTCGATGGCCGTGGTCAATACGCCCGCAAGCACCCGAGCCACCGTGACAACCATGTCGGGTGAGAGTGCCTGGCCGATTTGCGTAGCCAAATCCGCCGGAACGTCGATCCCGTAAAGGCGACAGAAGCCTAAGCTTGAGACGACGCCGTATGCCGTACCTTGAAACTCGGTTGAAAGGTCGAGCTGTTTCGCCCTCGGAAATCGCCCTAGCGAATCGAGCGACTCCCTCAGTTCGTCAAGATACCCAAGCGGGTCAGGGTTATGCGACGGGTTCATGGCTTACGATTCCCCGTAGTAAGGTGTGCCGACAGGTGGTTAGCGGCTCGAATCCGCTGGTTTGGGTGCGTCTGGGCCGCCCAATTCGGGCCAGTTCCAATGTGGCGGCCGCCAACGGCTCCCGGCGGCCGCGTTCTCGAAGCCCCAGTTCTGCGCTGTGGCGAACCTGATGCCGAATCGCTGCTCGGGGGGCTCCTGAATCTCAAGGCGATACGTCGCCGCCGGATAAACGAACTCATTGGTGGTGTCGTCATGGAATGCGTACTCCTGCACCAACTGGCGAAGGGCAGCCCTCCACCGCACCCCTTTAGGTTTAACGCCGACCGCGCCGCTGAAGTAACAGGTTCTTAGTGAATTCTTTTTCTGACCGACCCACACGACCGCCCTCGCCCCGCAGGGCAAAAGGAGCAGCCAGCACCGATTTCGCTTTCCGTCCGCCTGGAGGCGCCAATAAACGATCGCCAGAGGTTTTTTCAGGCAAGCGGCGAATTCCTCACCTAATCGTGCCAGCGCAGCGATCGTGGCCTGCCGGAGCGGCTCGGCGTCAAACGGGCCGTAAGGCGAGGCTTTGAGAGCATTCAGGGCCGTCGCTGGAATGAAATCACGCCATGGTTCCGAACGGCGGGTGAAGTGCTTGCGAACAATTTTTCGCCAGTGGCGTTCCAGCAACTCCACGGAGGTGCCTGGTCCGTTCGGTGAATTTGCCGCGGCGGGATCAGGAAGCTGGTCCCATAGGTAGGGGAACAGCGAATCAATTGCCATGCCGCAACTCGCGTACGTATTCCAAGTTTCGTAGTAATTTACGCTTTCGATACCAATGCTGCTTCGCGGCTTCGAGGGATTCGCCGAGTTCTGCGGCGACCCACGCAATCCCGTCCTGGGTCGTTGCTGGCTCTCCGATTTCGTCGGGGAATGGCTGCGACAAACCTTCCTCCTCGCACCAGCCGACCCACAGGTGTTCGGGAACCTTCCTCCAAAGCCCGGCGATTACCAAGACACGGAGCCGGTCGCGCACCGGCCAGGCCTCAATCTCCTGAAGGTCTCTATCACAGAACGGGGCGTTACGGTCCATCCCGGCGTCCAAATCCCTCGTAGCGGGGGCCGGTTGCCTTTCCATCATGCCTCCCTCGTCGCCGGAATCGGTCGCCGACGCCTCGTGCTTGGCTCGGCGCCGCCTTGACTCAAGGTCGTCGAGGAGAAGGCGGTCGAGAGTCCTCCAGAGCCAGCCGGGAAGCGGCCCCGCTTCCGCGTCGTATTTATGAATTCTCGCCGTAGATTTGTCTGCTCGCTTCGTTTCGTGTGGAGCGACGATTGCCGTCACGGCATTTTCGACGAAGTCAAGCTGTACCTGTCGGCCCACCCTGCGGCGCACACAAACGCGAGTGGCTGTTTGCTCGATCAAGGGTCGCAAGGCGCCGATAGCCGCGCCAAGCGATTCCTGATCGGCCCCCTTTTGAATCGCGGCAACGTGTTGCCGCCAAGTTTGGTCATCGCCTGTGACCATGCGGCGGATCTCTTGGTGCCCGTCAGAATTGAAAAGTGCAACGGTTGACCGCCATTGTATCGCGAATACCTGCGCGCGGAAGCGACCGAAAACGCGATTTTCACAAGCGACCACTCTTTTTTTCGTCGCAACGTCGCGAATCGACGCGGGCCGGCGTTATACCTATTGGAGGGTGCGAGCTGGCGACCGACTGGCGAAAAACGACGAGGTGGACTTGAATGACACGCCAAACGACTCTGGACCATTCGTGCTTCCCCGTGGCCTACTTGGACAAGGCCGACCAAGTATTCTTGCGGCCGACAACCCTGTACTCGTGGGACAAGATCATTTCGGGCGCCGCGGTAAAATCCACTTCGGGGGCGACGCGGCGGATGTTCGCCGTCGGGCAGAACACATTCCGCGGTTTTCACCGGCGCGACAAGGCATGCCCCAGTGCCAAAGAGGCGTTCATCAAGTACTTCGTGGATGAGCGCTTCGCACTCGTCGAGGCCCTGGCGGCCATCCGTACTCGCGACGAACTACACCGGTTGTGCAACAGGGTTTGCGACGCCATCCGCTCGCGGCTGGGCAACGTCGTGCCGACGCAACTGCGCGCGTACAACAAGGTCCGCAAGCCCGTCGACTTGTACTTTGAGCACCTGGTCGCGATGGCCGTCGAGCTGGATCATGTCCGAGCGGCCCTCGTTCCGCTCCTGTTCTTGCCGCTCGACAGCCAGATCCTCGCTCATCCAGGGATCTTCGCGGAACGAGAGCTCGCGACGCACAGGTTGTCGCGGACGTCGACCTACAAAGACGTCGTATCCGAGCGAACCTACTCGGCGTTGCAATCGCTACTGGTTGAGAAAGCACGCGTGGTCGCCGCCGAGCGGCGTCGCCCGTTTCACCCGATCTACTTCGATCTGGTCTGGAACGACCGTTACCGGAATTGGGGTGGGAACCTGTTCGAAACCAACCCGTAAGGTGGCCGACCCTTGGTGTCCTGGTAAGGACGATGACAACCACGAAATACACGAATCACACGAAAGCGGCGAATCAGGCGGCAAATCGTCGGCAGGTATTCCCGCGGCCAAGGGCGAGACGCTGCCAAGGCTCTCCAAACCGCTCTTCCGCTACAGCGACCAGCCGCGCCGAATTCTCGACGCGTCGCTTTGGGCCTGGGGCGACAAGGGACGGCCCGAGGTCATGGCCAACGTCGAAGGCTACGGACACGACCAAGGCACACAATGGTTGTTCTGCATCGTCTCGCTATCGCCCGGGCGGGTGACGGTCGATCCGGGCGACGGAGACCGCGTCTGGACTTCGACGACGGCGGGTATGGAGTCACGCCCACTTGTCGGTGGGCCCGAGCCCGCCGCCAACACGACCGGACGGCTGCGTCAGATGAAGGAGCTCGCCCGCCGGTTCTCGGCAACGATCACGGTCGATCCCAACGAGCTCGAACCGAACGTGCAAGAGATGCGTTTGCTGCCGCAGCCCATCCACCGTTACGAAGACGGCGGCGCCGCCAGCGGGGCACTCTTCGGTTTCACGACCAACGGCACAAACCCCGACGCTCTGCTGGCGATCGAGCTCACCTCATCCGACGAATCGGCCCCCCAATGGCGCTACGCTTTGGCGGGGATGATCCAGGGCGGCCTGTCGGTGAAGCTCGACGACGCGGAAGTCTGGGCCAAAGAGTACCAGCCCGGACCCACAGAGTATGCCAACTGGCTCTGGTACTTTGAAGGCAAACGGCCACCAAAGCCACGTTGATCGACCTACGAAGTACGTGCGCCTGTCGAGCGATCGTCCAAATCACGGCGACGTCGGCACACCCCGATCTTCCTCCAACTGCTCTTCGACGATAATTCGCGAGTTCACCAGCAAAAACGTTCTCACGGATTCATCCGACGGGCTGCCGTGAGCCCGCCGGCGAGCGGATTGCAGTTGGGGCGCGACCGAAAGAAAATCGCCGCGTTCTTCCCCGCTCATTCGCCGGGTAATATCGACGAGCACGGTTTGTTCATCCGGTACGTTCACGGAGGTACTCGTCCGCAAGGCATCGGCGACATCCTGGGCGTTCACGGCAAACGCGAGTTGCACGGTGCCAGTTTGCTCGCCCAGCACCGTGTGGACCAACACTTCCATGCCACCCTCCGGCGTGGTCATTTCGAATTTGGCCGACTGTCCTG
>DATLQY010001092.1:0-2443 GCA_035534975.1 Pirellulales bacterium | reverse complement strand
GGGTTTGATCGGCGCGGCGGCCAACGTCGGCTTCTTGCTGGTCGGCCTGGTAGGTTTGACGGTGAACAAGGCCCTGGGCGACGCCGATTCGGCGGCCCGTCTGCAGGCCTGGCTGACCGGGACAGGGCTCTCGAAAGAGTCGGCTGAGGCGCTGGTGTCGAACAGCGGCTGGCGGTTGATGATGATCTCAGGGGCCGCGCCCGCGCTGCTCACGTTTCTGATCCGGTTGTTCGTTCCCGAATCGGAGCGTTGGAAACACGAACAGAGCCGCGGCGCCACCTCTCACTGGGCGACACGCGACCTAGTCGGCGTCTTGCTGGGTGCCGCGGGCCCCGCGATGATCATCTACCTCTGGACCTCGGAATTCTCGATGGCCGTGCGCCTGGCCGGTTCGGTGGCGGGGTTGCTGCTTGCGACCGGCGGGTATACCTTTCCCGTCATTCGTTTTCTGCAACGCCAGGGCGAGGCCGACGGCGCGACGACCACGGCCTGGCGAGGCACCGTCGGGCGGATGCTGTTGGCCGCGGGGCTTAGCGGCACGGCCCTGCTGGGCACCTGGGCCTCCGCCCAATGGGCGCCGACTTGGGCCGACAAGATGACCGGCGGGTTGCCGGGGGCCAAGGAACAGACCCAGTTGTGGTCGGCCATCGGGGCGATCGTCGGCACGATCGCCGCCGCCCTGGTGGGAGGCTGGCTTGGACGGCGAGTCACTTACCGCATGCTGTGCCTCAGTTCGATCGTTTCACTCATCTGGCTTTACCAGTTCAATCCCGACTTCGGGCCGGCGTTCCTGGCCTCATCGTTTGTCGTTGGCGTCTGTACGGCTTCATTTTACGGCTGGCTGCCGCTATATCTGCCCGAGCTGTTCCGCACCAAGGTCCGCGCCACCGGCCAGGGCTTCGGCTTCAACTTCGGCCGCATCGTGGCCGCGGTTGGCGTGCTTCAGACAGGCAACCTGATGGGCCAGTTCAGTAAAGACGTCACGATCCTAGGCCGGACGTTCACGGGAGGCTACCCCTTGGCCTGCACGACCATGAGCGCCATCTATCTGCTCGGACTGGTCTTGATCTGTTTCGCCCCTGAGACCAAGGGCAGACCGTTGCCGGAATAGGTGGCAGGTCGCAACGAGGCCGCGGAGCGGCCGAAGAGACGTTCCCACGCAGAGCGTGGGAACGAGGCGCAAATGCCGTGGCCCTGGTTGTCGCGCCACGGCGCGGGATGAGGATCACCCTGAACCCTGAACCCCGAACCCTACCCCGTTTCGGCCTTCGACTTCCGACTTCCCACGGCGTGCGGTCCCGTGCCGGGGTGCTCTGCGTCGTCGATGCGGCGCGCGACGCCTTTGCGAGGCCGTTTGCCGGCCACCGGAGTTTCGTCCTCTTCCGGGCCGCGACGGTTGCGCGACATCCAAGTCAGCAGTGCGGGCAGCATGATCATCGAAGTGAACATGCAACAGCTCACCCCCAGCGTCAATACTCGGCCCAGGCTCTGCAAACCGCGATGGTTGGCGATCATCAGAGAGCCAAAGCCCACGACCGTCGTCAGCCCGTCGACCAGTACGGCCACGCCCGTCGCCTGCGACATCTTGTATGGCCCGCTCTGCTCTCGGTACTCGTGGATCAGGTGTACGCCGTAATCGACCCCGATCCCCAGCATCAAGGGCAAAGCGATCATGTTCGCCGGGTTGAGCGGGATGCCAAGGATGCCCATCAGCCCGAACATTTGCAGCAGCCCCAGCCCCAAGGGCAAGGCGGCCAAAAGTGAGTAGCGCAGGCTGCGGAAGTTGAAGATCAACACGACGATGATCACCAAGAGCGCGTACACCGCCGCTTGCTCGTAGCTCGACTTCATCTGCCGAGACGCTTCGTAAGCCTGCAGCGGGTTGCCGGTCGCGCGAGGGTCGACGCTCCGCACGTCGTGGACGAATTTCTCCAAGGTCTCCATGTCCCAGATGTTCCCCTTGCCATAAATCTTCAAGAGGTGGACGCCGTGTTTGCCGACGAACCGGTTGGTCACGCTGTCGGGCAGGTCCTCCAACGTCGGCGGCTCCGGGTTGGCGATGCTCTTGAGGGTGTACAGCCGGGTCAACAGATCGCCCGCCATTTGCTGTTGGAAGCCCGAAATCTTCGTGAAGCATTCGTTCAGCGTGAGTCCTCGCAGCCTGTCGCGGATTTGGTCCAGTTCGCTCGCCGAGCGCATGCCGTCGGGCACGTCGGCCGCCAGTTCCTGTGTTCGCCTGAGCACGCGGCCCAGGTCGTCGGGCTTGTCGACCGGGATCAAGGGTGGGCGCTCGGGCAGGTCATGCAGCCGCCCTTCAATGCGTTTGATGATCGGCTGCTTCTGGGCATCGTCCGGGCGCAGGAACGAGACGATGTCCTCGAGCTTCTCGACCGACTCGAGCCGGCCAAGCGCCTCCTTGCGCGCCAGCAGTTCCTCGCGGTTG
>DATLQY010001091.1:0-3532 GCA_035534975.1 Pirellulales bacterium | reverse complement strand
CGAGCGCACGCTGCGGTTCGTCGCCTTTACCAACGAAGAGCCGCCCTGTTTCCAGCGTCCGACGATGGGCTCATGGGTGTACGCCCAAGGGTGCCGCCGGCGCCGCGAGGACCTGGTGTGCGTGCTCTCGCTGGAGACGATTGGCTACTACTCCGACGAACCGGGCAGCCAGGAGTACCCGCAGCCGCTCGGCGTGTTCTACCCCTCTGAGGGGAACTTCATTGGCGTGATCGGCAACGTCGCTTCGCGGGAGCTGGTGCGCGCCGTGGTCGATTCGTTCCGCCGGCACGGGCATTTTCCTTCGGAAGGAGGCGCGGTGCCGTCCGTTTTCCCCGGCGTCGGTTGGTCGGACCACTGGTCGTTCTGGCAAGAGGGCTACCCAGCCGCGATGATCACCGACACGGCTCCCTTCCGATATCCCTACTACCACACTGCCGAGGATACGCCTGACAAGCTGAATTTCGACCATATGGCCCGCGTCGTAGCGGGCCTGGTGGGCGCGATTGAGGACTTTGCCGGGACGAATTCGAAGACGCCGCGAGGAGTGGGCGACGGGCGGTAGTTCCAAGCCGCCCCGCGTCGAACGTCCGCGTGACGGCTAAGGCGCCGCGCCGAGGCTCAACGACTTCTCGGCACGAGCGTCCGCAACTTTACGAGATCACGGCGCCGGCGGACCGGCCGGTGGTCGCCGTGCAGTTTCGGCCGTGGCGGGCAAAAGCGTTTCGACGAACCGTGTGACGTAGTGCATCGCGCTGCCCTCGCCCTGGAACGCGACCACCCGCTCGTCGACATCGCTTTGCTGCGAGATGACCCGCCCCCCAGCCACGTCGAACCGCACCACGCCGTTCGCCTTGCTCTGCACCAGTTGCGCCTCGACCGCCGGGTCGCGCACCGGAGTCAGGACTACGGTCTCGATCTTGATCGTCGCCAGACCGTCGGCCAAGTCCTCCAGCGTGTACTTCTGCTGCGCGGCGATTTTCTTCACTTCGCCGCCTTGAAGAGTGATCTTGATATCGGAAGGGATTTGCCACTTCGCCCCGACCGCGACCGCCACGGCCGGCATGGGGGGCGTGATCATTTCCTGCGGCGGTGCCGTACCCGCCTTGTCGGGCCGGCGCTCCTCGCGCTCGACCACGTTACCCGCCTGGTCGAGCGTCATCACCGACAGTTCGATTCCCACACTCTTGGCAACGTCCTCGAAACCCTCGGGCGGAACCAGGTCGGTGAGGCTGTTGTAGTGGACATCCTGCTTCCCCTCGAAGTGGTGCCGCATATCGACGCGTTCGACCGAGTAGACGAACTTTGCCCGGCCGTCGTCGGTGACTTCGATTACCTTCCAGACCTTGATCGAATTACTAAACGTGTCAGCCGATTGTGTGACCCCCTGGACCGTCGTGTGGACTTGCGCTCGGTGCTCCACTTCCCAGCGGACCGTTTCACCCTTCTCGAAGTGGTACCGCAAGAGGTGCTTTTCGGGACCCGACCCTTGATCGGTCACGGTGACTTCGACTACCGGCTGCTCGTGCGAGACAAGCTCGACCTCGCCGTTCGCGTCGTCGTACGTGGCGATCTCGTCGAAAAGCGACGTGGAATCGATCGGGTACAGTTCCTCGTCGACCGAGGGCCGGAGCGTCGCGACGGCCGGCGCGGCCGTCCCGTCAGAGTGCGTTTCGACAGCGTCGACACTGTCGGCCGTCATAGGCGGCAGCGCGTCATCCGTTTCGTGCAGCCAAGTGCAGATCGCCGCACCCAGGACGACGATGCATATCGACACTCCGCCGATCAGATAGCGTTTCATGGCACTCGACTCCTTTCGAGTATGTTCTTCAGGCTTTCCCACCTGACGGGGGTTTGGCCGTTCTTATCCGATTCGTCAATCACCGGCCGTGAGCAGACTTCCGCCCCAGCCGAGCTTTTCCCGCAACGTGCGGTAATAGCCACGGCCGGCGGCCTCGACCAGTTGAAACTTGGGCGCCGCCTGCTCGATCCGAACCCGGTCACCCGGTTCCAATGCGCCGAGCACCCGGCCATCGACCACCAACGCCGTACCCGAGTGCGGACGCGGCACCAGCAACTCATAGATCCGGCTGGCGGCGTCGACAACGGGGCGATTGGTGAGCGTGTGGGGGCTGATCGGCGATATGACGAACGCTTGCAAATCCTTTCGCAAGATCGGCCCACCGGCCGACAAGCTGTGAGCGGTCGAGCCGACGGGAGTGCTCACAATCAAACCGTCGCAACTATAGGTCGTTACCAATTCCGAGTCAACGTAGAGATGCACTTCGAGCATAGCGAACGGGGCGCCGGCGAGCACCGCCGCCTCATTCAGGCCGAGCCGAGCGGCCACGACTGACCGCGGCCCCGTTGGTCCGGCAGCGTCGCGCTCCAAGCGGCACTCGAACATCAGGTGCTCGACCACGCGAAACCGGCCGGAGCAGATCTCCGGCAGCGCCATGGTAAATTCGTCGGGCGAAAGGTCGGCCAGAAAACCCAGTTTGCCCAGATTCACGCCTACAACGGGAACCTGGCGATATCCCATTTGGTGAGCGGCCCGCAGGATCGAGCCGTCGCCTCCCAAGACCACGGCCAGATCTGCCTCGATGGTGCCGAGATCTGCCGAGAAACCGAGGTCCCACACGACCACGTCGGCGTGCGTTTCGATCAGCGTCCGCAGCCGTTGGGCCGCCGCGGCCACTTGGGGCCGCTCTCCCGAGCCCAATACCATGACGCGCGGCCGCGCTTTGGCGGCAAGACGCGACGCTGGTGGCATTTCAGAGTCCATGAGGTGATGATAATGGGTGGACAGTCATTTGTCATTGGTCCGTGGTCATGGGTTGACTTCCACCGACGATGGCAGCGTTGGACCCATGACAAGTGACACGTAACCAACTAGGCTATACCTGAAACCTTTCCTCAACCGCCCGCGACTGCCCACGGAGCGTCCCCATGACAAAAAGATGCCTGAAACTTGCTTCTTTGACCCAATTGACCCTGGCGTTCTGTTGGAGTGGTTTACTACCAGCCGCCGAGCCGATTTCGAACATCGAGCTGAAGGGTAGTTCGATCGAGCGGCTCGACCCGCGGTTCGACATGCTGATCGCCGAGGGAGCGACGATCGAGAAGCTTGCCGAGGGATTCCAGTGGGCGGAAGGGCCCGTCTGGAACCGCAAGGAGGGCTACCTGCTCTTTTCGGACATCCCCAACAACGCGGTCAATCGGTGGCAGCCCGGCAAGCGGCTGTCGCAATTTCTCAGGCCCTCCGGCTACACGGGCAGAACGCCGCGCGAAGGCGAATTGGGGAGCAACGGCTTGCTCTACGACCGCCAGGGGCGGCTCGTGCTCTGCCAACACGGCGACCGGCGGATCGCACGACTGGAGGGGAAAAACAAGTTCAAGACCTTGGCCGACAAGTTCAAGGGCAAGCGTTTCAACAGCCCGAACGACGGTGTCTTCAAGTCCAACGGCGACCTTTATTTTACCGATCCGCCGTATGGATTGGTCAGCGAACCCGACGACCCGGAACAGAGGCGCG
>DATLQY010001090.1:0-3302 GCA_035534975.1 Pirellulales bacterium | reverse complement strand
ATCGGCCGCGGGATGATCGTCACGTTCAACCTCGTGCCCCTGGTGATTTTCTTCCTGGTCGTTGCGCGGCTGGTCGAACGGTTCGGCACGACCGACTGGGGCAAGCTGTACGTGATGGCTGCGGCCACCTTCGGCACCTTTCTTTCCACATTCGCTGTGGCGATCAACAACCACCTGCCGGCGGCCGTCTGCGCGGCGATCACGCTCGACGCGGCGCTCCGGATCTGGTACGACGGCGAGCGCCGGTTACGGTGGTTCGCGGTGGCCGGTTTCTTCGCCGCCTTCGCCGCGGCCAACGAGTTGCCGGCACTGGCGTTTTTTTCAGCGGTGGCCGTGGGGCTCATGTGGAAGTCGCCGCGCGCGACGTTGATCGCGTTCGTGCCCGGCGCATTGGTCGTGGCGGCCGCGTCGTTGGGGACGAACTGGCTGGCGCACCATTCGCTTTCGCCGCCGTACGCCCATCGCCACGAGGGCGACAACTGGTACGACTACCAGTTCAAGCGCGAGGGAAAGGTCCGCGACTCGTATTGGTCGAAGGCCAAGGACCGCGCCCCGATCGACCAGGGGGAGCCTGAACGGGCGGTCTACGCATTTCACGTGCTGATCGGCCACCACGGCATCTTTTCACTCACGCCGATCTGGCTTTTGAGCTTCGGCGGTATGTTCTGGCTCTGCCTTCGCCGTGAGCCGGACCAACGGGCAATGGGCCTGCTCCTCTTGTCGGTGTCACTGGTCACGATCGCGTTCTATTTGTTGTACGTGGGAGAGGGCGACCGCAATTACGGAGGAATGACCAGCGGTTTTCGCTGGGGGTTCTGGTTCGCTCCGTTGTGGCTGGTGGGCATGTTGCCCGTCTGCGACGCCGCCGCCGGCCGCCGCTGGTCGCGCGGTGTGGCCGTCGTCTTCTTGGCGCTATCCGTCGCCTCGGCCAGCTATCCGACGTGGAACCCCTGGACGCACCCGTGGCTGCTCGACTTCCTGCTCGACAACCAATGGGTGCGGCTGGGCAGCGGCTAGCTAATCAGGTTGGCTGTCGCATGACATGTGGGCGCGGCAGATACCGCGACAAACACTCTAGGGCGCGGCAGGGACACAAATTACTTCGACTGGAAATCGACCTAGGCGGTGCCAGTGAACTTGCTTTTCTCCAGGAGTGACGCTAGGCTGAATCTCAGGTCGTGGCGCCACTCACCTTTCAAGCGCAACAGCGGACTCACGTTTAAGACCATGTCAATTGTCGATCGATCCGCGAACCCATCATGGGGCCTGTTGCCGATAGACGGCCCCACCGGAAGCAATGCTCTACCGCCGCCTGTGATTGCCATAACCGACGAACTGTTTCCCGGACCTATCAGCGTTTCGACCGAAGCGGACCCCGAGGCGCCAAGTCAGTCCTTTTTGGTCCTAACGGTCGAGGCATCCGGGGAAGTCAGGGAAATCGTGCAGCGCCGCCGCGAATGGCACGTCAAGGCGGAGCCGTTTTTGGTCGGTTGGGACGTAAGACTCTCAATCATTCCAAAATGAATGGAGACGAGTTCATTCGTGTCGCCTCGAAGTGGGCTGCGAATTCCGCCGCGGGCGAAGCGTCGTTTCGAAGCGCCGTGAGCCGAGCCTATTATGGCGCCTTCCACATTGGGCAAAAGTTATTGGCCGATCTTGGGTTTGACATCCCAGCCGGGGCCAATAGCCATGGTTTGGTTCGAATCTTGCTCCTTGAGTCAGGCCATGCCGAAGCCGTCGAGGCCGGGCGGTTGCTAAAGGACTTGCATTCGGATCGAATCAAGGCCGATTACCGCATCGACAAAGGCGATGCCGCAACACAGCGCGCCGCTCAGCTTGCCGTCGAAACCGCCTCCGACGCCAGCCGTCTGCTTAATTCGTGCGCGGTAGAGCCAGCGCGTGCGCAACTAAAAAACGGCATCAAAAGTTACAAGACGAAATTGGGAGCTAACCGATAGAATCTGATCGCGGCCGGGGGCCCCACTACGACTGGATGTAGCTCTTGAGGTAGTGGTTTTCCAGAGCGACCTGGTCGTGGTGGGCCTTGACCACGTCGCCGATCGAGATCATGCCGGCCAACTCGCCCCCCTCGACGATCGGCAAGTGGCGTATCCGCCGGTCGGTCATCAGGCCCATCGTATCTTCGATCGAATCGGCGGGGCTGCCGGTGATGACGTCGCGAGTCATGGCGTCGGCCACCCGCAGCGCGTCGAGCGCGCCGCGGCGGGCGGCGATGGTCCGCAGGATGTCGCGTTCGCTGATGATGCCGACCATCGCCCCCGGCGGCCCGCCGCCTTCGGCCGGCTCGCGGACCACCAGCGAGCCACAGTTGCAGTTGACGAGCTTCTGCACGACCTCATCGAGCGTGGCCCGCGGATGGATCGTGTGGACCCCGCTCCCCTTGACACGAAGGATCTCTTGCAATTTCATGCTGCGCGCTCCCGTGAGTATCGTGACCGTGCGAAGTCAGTTGCGACGTTGTCGCCAGCCGATCGCCGTCGACGGGCCGCCTCAGGGTTCCTTGAACCAGTTATAATCCTTCACGGCACGTTGAGTCAAAGGAAAAACGCCGACATCGAGTCCTCGGCGGAACCATTCCATTGGCCGTGGCGGCTGTCCACAAGATGAATTCACACGTCGCAGAGCGCGACGGCCTGTCGCAAGCCATCCAGGGGATCGCGCGTGGGGATGAATTCCTGGCCGACGTAACCGGAGTAGCCGATTTCGAGCAGGGCCCGCATGATCGGCGGGTAGTTGATTTCCTGCTTGTCGTCGAGCTCGGCTCGGCCGGGGTTTCCCGCCGTGTGAATGTGCGCGATGTAGTCGGCGTGCTGCCGGATGCGGGAAATCACGTCGCCGTCCATGATCTGCACATGGTAGATGTCGAACAGAAGCTTCATCCGGGGCGAGCCGACCTGTTTGATGATGTCGATGCAGTAGTCGGTGTGATCGCCCTGGTAGCCGGGGTGCCCTTTCATCTCGAAATCCACGCGGCTGTTGAGCATCTCGAGGCAGAGGTTGACCTTCTTCTTCTCCGCGTAGCCCACAATCTTCTTGAAACCCGCGACGCAGTTCTTCGCGCCTACGTCGTCGGGAATGTCCTCGCGAAAGCCGGTGAAGGTGATCACATTGGGAAAACCGTACTCGGCGCAGGCGTCGATCGACGCGCGGATCTTCTCGATGCACATTTCGTGGTAGTCGGGGTTGTTCATTCCCTTTTCGAACCCGTGGCTGGTGGCGATGGCGCAGACCAATCCGTGCTTCTTCAAAGTCGGCCAGTCCTTGGGGTCGGCCAGTTCGAC
>DATLQY010001089.1:0-4383 GCA_035534975.1 Pirellulales bacterium | reverse complement strand
TGGCAGGTTGGAAACCTGCCCCACGGGCTCCGCCCCAGCCACCGTGAATGTCTCATTCTTGGCCGCGTGTAGTATAACTCGAAAGCGTGCAGACCATCCACCTTTGACGATCGGAATTCTCACGAATTCCGCCACAGCCGTCTGCCGGCGGTTTAAGCCAAAACGCCCTTGGCGACATTGCCCGCCACGTCGGTCAGGCGGAAGTCGCGACCGCTGTAACGGTACGTCAGCCGCTCGTGGTCCAGGCCGAGCAGGTACAAGATGGTCGCGTGCAGATCATTGATGTGCATCGGATCCTTGACGGCGGCGATGCCGTGCTCGTCGGTGGCGCCGTAGCGGAACCCTCCCTTGACGCCCCCACCGGCCATCCACATCGAAAAACCGGCGGCGTTGTGGTCGCGGCCGTCCTTCCCCTGGGCGCCGGGAGTGCGGCCGAATTCGCCGCCCCAAACCACCAGCGTGTCCTTCAACAGGCCGCGCTGCTTGAGATCGGCCAGCAGGGCCGCGATCGGTTTGTCGATCGCGCGGCAGTTCGATGTCAACTTGGAGCGCAACTCCTTGTGCTGGTCCCAGCCGCCCATCGCGATTTCGATGAACCGCACGCCGGCTTCCGCGAACCGCCGGGCCAGAATGCACTGGTGGGCAAAGCCATTGGTCCCCTTCTCGCCGATGCCATATTCAGACAGGGTCTTTTGCGACTCGTCCGACAGGTCCATGACCTGGGGCAACGCCCCCTCCATGCGGAATGCCAACTCGTACGACTCGATGACGCCCTCCAGCTCCAGGTTCACCTGGTCGCGCTCGAGCCGCTGACGATTGAGCGATTGCAGAAAGTCGAGCTGCTTTCGTTGCAGCTCGGCCGTGACCCGCGGGTTGGCCAGATTGGCCACGCGCTGACCGGCCCCTTCCGCGCCGATCTTGGTGCCTTGAAACGTGGCAGGCAGAAAGGCGCTGCCGTAGGTCTGGGTGCCACCCCCCTGCGGGTTGATGGTGATGAACCCCGGCAACTCCTGGTTCTCCGTGCCCAAGCCATACAGGGTCCAGGCCCCCATCGACGGGCGGAGGAACCGAAAATTGCCCGTGTGCATCTGAACGGTGGCCTGCGGATGGTTCGGCAGGTCGGTGTGCAGACTGTTCAAAAGGCACAAGTCGTCGGCGTGTTTGGCCAGGTTCGGGAACAGCTCCGGCAGGTACAAACCGCTCTTTCCGTGCGGGCTGAACTTGAAGGGAGACTTCAAGAGCTTCCGCCCCCCTTTACCCTGGCCATTGGCCTGCTTTCCGTCGTCCCTTGCCAGGGCGGGCTTAACGTCGAACGTGTCGACGTGCGACGGGCCCCCCTGCATGAAAGCGAAGATCACGCGCTTGGCGCGCGGCGTGAAATGGGGCGGCTTGGGGGCCAGCGGATGTTCCGTATCGTCGGTCGAAGCTTCGGCGCACAGCCCGGCCAGCGCCAAGTAGCCGAAGCCGCACGATGCGGACTTCAAAAGCTGGCGGCG
Source organism: Pirellulales bacterium (assembly GCA_035534975.1). Lineage (GTDB taxonomy): Bacteria > Planctomycetota > Planctomycetia > Pirellulales > JAICIG01 > DATKSN01. Next base: position 2,887 of record DATLQY010001089.1, on the reverse strand, counting down.
CGAAAAGGGGCGCAAGTAGTCGTTGGTCATGGGTGAATCATCAAGGGTCATTGTTTGCCGTCCGACGTTCCCACGCTCTGCGTGGTACGCGGAGCGTCCATGCGAAAACGGGGATCCGGTGGCTGGGGCAGAGCGTCAGCGATGCCCCGGCTCCCGAGCACACTGCCGCGCACCGGGGCATCGCCTGGCCAAATCGCTCGTTGAAATGGAAGATCATTCGTGGCCCGGCTTTGCCCCAGCCACCGAACCCTAATACACATAACGAAATTCTCCGCTGGCGAGCAGCGTCTGACAAAAGCTCGTCCACGAAGCCAACGTCGCGTCGCCGTCGAACTTGGCCGCCGACAGTGAGCTCCGGTAATCGGCGATGAACGTGGCGACTTGGGCCCGCTCGGCGTCCGTCGGTGAACGGCCCAGGGTCAAACGGAAGGCGATCGCGATTCGGTCAGCGTCGCTCGCTTGCCGATTTGCCAGGAGCCGTCGGGCGATTTGTTCCGACTGGTTCAGGACAAAAGGGTTGTTCATCAGGAACAGGGCCTGCGTGGGCACCGTGGTGACGTCGCGCTTGGCGACGATCAGGCTTGGATCGGCCATGTCGAACGGCTGTAGCAGATCGGGCACGATGCCCCGCGGGAGCGGCAGGTAAACGCTGCGCACCGGCGACGGCTTTCGGATCGGCGACAGGTCTTGCCCTCGAAGCCGCCCGTTGCCCAACTGCAACATGGGCGATCCCTGTGGGCGCTCGAGTTTCAGGCGGCCGCTGGCGGCAAGGATCGCGTCACGGATCTCTTCGGCGTCCAGCCGCCGTCGTTCCATCCTCCAGAGCAGCTTGTTCGAAGGGTCAGTCGCGTAGTTCTCCGCCGAGTGCTCGCTGCTCAACTGGTAGACGCGGCTGAGCATGATCGACCGGATCAGGCGCTTCACCGACCATTTCTCGTCCATGAATTGCACCGCCAGGGTGTCGAGCAACTCCGGGTGCGAAGGTTCGTCGCCCAAGGCCCCGAAGTTATCCACCGTCTCCACCAGCCCTTTGCCGAACAGGTGCTGCCAAACGCGGTTGACCTCCACCCGCGCGGTGAGCGGATTGTCGCGGCTGGCGATCCAGTGAGCCAGCTCCATTCGTCCTCCGCTGCGTGGATTGACGTGGTTTCCGGCCGCGGTCTTCAGCACCGTCAGCGTGCCGCGGGGCACCTGCGGCCCGCGCTCCTTGAGGTCGCCCCGCACCAGGAGGTTGCAATTGACCGGCTCGGAGTTTTGCACACCCATTGCCAACGGCTTCATGGGCGAAGCGACCCGTTCCAGCTCGTCGGCGCGGTCTTCCAGCGATTTGATCTTCTCACGCAACTCCGGCACGTTGACCTGCTGCGGCTTCGGCTGCGGCCCCTTTCTCTTTCCCTTTCTCTTGACCGGCTTCCCGGCCTGTCGGATTTGTTTTCGCAGCCGGACGATTTCGTCGTCGATTCCTTCGATTTGTCGTTCCCGCGCTGCTTCGGCCTCCAATTCGCCGGGCGAGGGTTGGCTCTCCTTGCCGGTGTCGGCCAGCGCGAGCAACTGTTTGTCGCGAGAGTTTTTCTTTCCCTGCCTGACGCCGGCAAACGTTTTGGTGCTGAGGAAGATGCCGGCCATCGCGTAGTAATCGGTCGTGGGAATCGGATCGAACTTGTGGTCGTGGCAACGGGCACAGGCGACCGTCAGCCCAAGCAAGGCCCGGCCCGTGACGTCGATCTGATCGTCCACCATGTCCATGGCGTACTGCTCAGGGTTGTTTTCATTCAGCCCTTTGGGCCCGATGGCCAAAAACCCGGTGGCGATCGTCCACTGATCGCGCTCGGCGGCGTTGCGCGTCGGCAGCAAGTCGCCGGCCAACTGCTCGACGATGAACTTGTCGTAGGGCTTGTCGGCGTTGAAGGCGTCGATCACGTAGTCGCGGTAACGCCAGGCGTAGCGGTAAGGAACGTTTACTTCCTTCCCGGTCGATTCGCCGAAGCGGACCACGTCGAGCCAGTGCCGTCCCCAGCGTTCTCCGAACCGCGGCGAAGCCAGCAGCCGATCGACCAGCTTGGCGAAAGCGTCGTCCGACGGATCGTTGACGAAATCGTCGATTTCCTTGGGCGTCGGAGGCAGGCCCGTCAGGTCGAACGTCGCCCTGCGCGCCAAAGTCACGCGGTCGGCGTCGCCGACCGGCTGTAGCTTCGCTTTCTCCAGCCGTGCGATGATGAAGCGATCGATGTCGCTGCGCGGCCAGGCTTTGTCATGGGCTTCCGGCACGGGCGACGCCTTGGGGCGCTGGAACGACCACCACTTGCGTGCTTCGGCGAAGTTGATCTTGTTCTTGGCGTTGGCCGGTTTGAAGCGCGGATCGGGTGCGCCCGTCGCGATCCACCTTTCGAAGTCTGCGATCAGATCGTCGGGCAGTTTTTCCTTGGGAGGCATCTCCAGCCCCTCGTAGCGGATGGCCTCGATCAACAGGCTCCCGTCGGTATTGCCTGGCACGATCGCGGCGCCCGACTCTCCCCCCTTGCGTAGCCCGGCGCGCGTGTCGAGGACGAAATGCCCTTTGGCTCTGTTGGGATCGCCTGAATGGCATTCATAGCAGTGCTTCACCAGGGCGGGGCGGATCGTCTTCTCGAACAGCTCCATTCCTTCCTTCGTCGGGTGCATTTCGGCGGCGGCCGGCATCTCGGCCGAGACCGGCGCGGCCGCGACGAGGCGTGTCAAGACCAGCGCGATGCCGATGCGTCCGTTAAGCGTCATGCGATCCCAATTCCCGTGCGCGGCGCGGTACTCCTTCTTCATAGGTCTTAACACCGCGCCGGGCAAGGGGTTTCGCCCTCGCCGCAGTCCCTAACATGATACGCGTAGCGGAATTCGTGAGAATTCCGACCTG
>DATLQY010001088.1:0-17491 GCA_035534975.1 Pirellulales bacterium | reverse complement strand
GATCCTGCCCTACGTGGAGCAATCGAATGCCTTTCGCCACCTCGATTTTTCGGTGGGCGCCTACCACCCCAAGAATTTTGCCGTCCGGAGCATGGGGCTGAACGTGCTAAGATGTTCGTCGTCAGGCGCGGGGTTCCCAGCGAGCGGTGTGGGCTTGAGCAATTATGCCGGCTGCCATCACGACGTCGAAGCGCCGATCGACGCCGACAATCATGGCGTGTTCCACCTCAACAGCTTCGTCGGCTTCGACGACATCCTCGACGGCCGCGCGCAGACGATCTTCTTGGGGGAGAAATCGCCCGACTACTACGCATTGAATAATCCACCGCCTTCGAGCGCGGGCGACCTGGGCTGGCTGTCGGGCACGCGGTCCATGCTTCGCAACACCGGCGCGCCGATCAATGCGACCTACCGACGGGGCGGTCCCTTGGCAAAGATGGTGTCGGTCGGAGTAATCGACTTGGGGTTGCCACCTCCAGCCACCGGTCCGAAACCAGTGAATCCGCAGGGTGCGCCGGGCGACCGGCCGGTTTGGGGCGGACCGCCGCGGATGCGCGATTCGACGATCGAGCTCGACATGAACGAATACCAGCCGAGCACGGTCCCGACCGGCGTGCAGCCTGCCCTGGTCGTTGGCGGCTTCGAGAGCGTCCATCCCCAGGGCGCGCAGTTCGCTTTCGGCGATGGCTCGGTGCGGTTTCTCGCCGAAGAAATCGACACCACCGTCTACCGGCGGATGGGACACCGCGCCGACGGCGAATTGATTGATGACCGCTGATCCGTGGGGCAGTGTGCGGCCCCTTGGTAACTTGCCCCACATGAAGAGGAGCCCAACGATGGCTGGAGAATCGCCGTTCAGCGCTGAAATGAAAGTGGTGCGTCCCGCCACGCCGCGCGGCTTTTCGTTGGCGGCGATGTTCTTGTTGGTCACGACGGCAGGCGTGGTTTCGGCGTTGGCTCGCGGCGCTTGGAACACCGAGACCGAGGGGTACGTCCTCTCGATCCATGCCGCCATAGGGGTCGCGCTGGGGGGCGGTCTCGGATTGTGGACCGGGCTCTACTACCCGCGCCGGTTCCCGGCCTCGATGATCGGCATGGCCGCCGGCGCCGTCACCGGCGGCACCTGTTCCGTCGTGGCCGCCGCCGGCACCAACGGCTGGTTGTTCGTCGGGGGATCGGCCGGAATCATCGCCCTGGGACTTCTCGCCCGCAGGGGTCAACGCGACGAGTAAACGTGGGGCCGGCCTTCCAGGCAGCATGAAACCACTCACCCCTCACCACTCACGCCTCACCCATGCCCTACGCCAATCCCGAAGAGATCGCCATTGATCGCCGGCGGTTGCAAGCCGCCTATGCCTTACTCGACCATTTGACCACCGGTCCCGATGCGGCGATCCCCGGCGCGGCGATCGCGGTCGGCCGCCATGGCCGCCTCGTCGAGCCAAGGTTCTTCGGACGGCAAGGGCCCCAAGACGGCGCCGAGCCGATCCGCCGCGACAGTTGTTTCCTGCTGGCTTCGATTACCAAGCCCGTCACCTATCTGGCCGCCATGCTCTTGGTCGAGCGCGGCCTGCTCAACCTAACTGACCACGTCACCGACTACATCCCCGATTTTGGCGCCCACCACAAAGACCAAACGCTTGTCTTGCACCTCTTCACCCATACCTCGGGGTTGCCCGACATGCTGGCCAACAACATCGAGCTCCGCCGCGAGCACGCCCCAGTGGCTCGGTTCGTCGAGTGTACGATCCACGACACGGTCCCTATGTTCGTGGCCGGCACGAACGTGAGCTACCAGAGCATGGGCACGCTGATGGTGGCCGAAATCGTGAGGCGGATCACGGGCCGGCCGTTGGCCGAATTCCTCGAACAGGAGCTGTTCGGCCCGCTGGGGTTGGCGAGCACCTCGCTGGGGAGCGGCCGGATCGATCCGGCGCGGTTCGTGAGCCTGCGGCTGCCGGCCGACTCGGCCGACGGCGACTATCACTGGAACAGCCCGTACTGGCGCCAGTTGGGATCGCCCTGGGGCGGGCTATTCAGCACGCCCGACGACTTCGCCGCCATCTGCCAACTGATGCTCGCCGGCGGAAAGCTCGGCGACACGCGGATCGTATCGCCCGCCACGGTCGAACGGATGACGAACAACCGGCTCGACGAACTTCCCGATTTGCCCGAACCGCTCCGCCGCACGCAGCCTTGGGGATTAGGCTGGCGCTTGAACCACCCGGCAGCCCCCGACAGCTTTGGCGACCTGGTTAGCCGTGAGACCTACGGGCATTGGGGCGCGACGGGCACGATGTGCTGGATCGACCCGCTGCGTCAGGCCTTTTGCCTCGTCTTCACCAGCACCCCCCTTGGCCCAATCGCTCGGAAAGCTGGTGCGGCTGTCGAATGTGGTGGCGGCGGCAATGACGTGAGACCGGCCAACCGTCGTTGTCCATGTCGAGCCATTTGGCCCCGAAACCGGGCGTATTGGTGCGGGCGGCGTCCGCGGCGCTTCTTCGGGCGATGGTCGCCAGCGGCCGCTACCGAATCCGCTTGGGCCGCGATCAGCCCCGAGTTGGCAGTCACGTTCTCGAAGTTGCCGCCGCCCGTGTTATGATAGAGCACGGGATGTGGATCGGCCACGAGAAAAACGTCTTGCAGTCCGTCGTTGTCGCAGTCGAACGCGGCGCAGCCGCAGCCGAAGGATTCGAGCGAACGCATCGGCCGCGGTTGCCGCGGCCAAACGTGCAGCAAGCCGCGCTCACGAGCCACCTCGGCGAATTCGACGCCGCCGGTTTCGATCGTCGGTTGAGAGGGAGTCTCGGAGGTGATGTTCGCGGAGGTGAGAGACAAGCTCACGGAGCCGCGGGCGCCGCCGGCGAGTTGGAGGCCCGTGGCAAGGCCGACGCACCCAACCAACGCGAGGCACCCGGTGGCGAACAAGGCGCTGCGCCGCTTGCCGACGGAAATACCGCGCCGCCCGCCGCCAGAGATACCGCGCAGCCACCGACGAACGTGGCCCCCCTGCTGTGCGGTGTCATCGGATCCTCTTGTGCCGAGGTTCGACTAAGAGGTGGAGGGCATCCGACGTTTCCAAAGGCGCTGAGGGGGCAAGCATTTCACGGAGAGGCACTAACTCCCTTGTACCGACCCTGACGGGCGTTGCAACGGCGTGGTACGCGCCGCCGTCGGGTGTCACCTCGTTGTGGCGAATTGGTCGCATTCCTAGGACGTTGCCCTCGTTGTTCTACACATCTTCGCCCAGCTCCAGGTGCCGATTTGGTCCGTTCACGGGGCTTCCGCGCAGCGGTATTCGGCCCGGCGTTTACGCCGGGTTCGCAAACCAGCCCAATTGCCTTTCTTCCAGCCCCGTTCACGGGGCTTCCCAAATGGCTTAAGCCAGGCAAATGGTAAGCCCCGTGAACGGGGCTGAATACACAATAATCCGCTCCCATCTTCCCTGGCATGAATGCCAGGTCTATGACCGCTTCGCGGAAGGCCCCGTGAACGGGGCGGCGAGTCTCTCGCGACTTGTGTAATACAACGAGGGCGTTGCCCTAGGCTGTGGAATGCGACCCCGTTGGGGTCGACGCCGGCAAGGCCGTGCGCACGCCGACTGGTGGATGTCGCAGGATGATGGTCGTCCGTGTTCAATCCGTGTTTGATCCGTGGCGAGTGCATGTTCCGAGATGCCGCCGCATCGGGAACGCTGTCGTTGGCGTGCCCGGCCACGGGCGCGTTACAATCGATTCCGGGACAATCCGTCGTGGCACCGCACGTGGGCGAGGAAACGGTCATGCGTCCGAGATTTGGAGCGTTCTCACGCTATCGCCCACGAGTCTTGACGCTTGTCGTCCTTTTCGCCGTGGCGGCGCCGACGGTGCTCGCGAATTTCAGTCCTACGGACTTTACTCCGTTTGGTTACGGCGGCATGGCAAATGTCGAGTACGGCTGGCCGTTGATCTGGTACTTGCGCAACTTCGCCCTCAAGCCGGGGGACACCCAGGCCCAATGGCATGTGATGGGCTATCACTGGCTCCGGCTGGCCGGCAATCTGGCGATCTGGTCCGTCATGCTGGTCGTCGCGGGGACCACCTGCGAATGGCTGCTGCGTCGCTATCGGCCCCGGCTGCGGTGGAGCCTGCGGACAATGCTGATCGCGGTGGCAATTCTCGCCGTGTTCTGCGCGTGGTGCGCTATGCTCCGCGACCGTGCAATCGTCCAGGATACATTCATTGCCGAAATCGATCCCCACGCTGTCGCCTTTGGCGGCCCCATTTACCTGCAACGATGGGGACCGAAATGGCTCGATCTCGTAGGAGTCGATCGGTACCGCAGGCGCATCGCCGGTGTGAATCTGAATGGAGCCGACGAAGAGCTTCTCAAGCGCGTGGGACGAATGCCCGGCTTGCGAATTCTCGACCTCAGTAACTTCGAATGGACTTCCGGCGTCGCCGCGGCGCTGGGCGAGATGCGGCAACTCCGAAGCCTGGTGATCAGGGGCATTTATTCACCGGACGACAATGACGACAACGAACGCATTTCGGATGAAGTCCTTACGGCCGTCGGCAAACTGAAGCAGCTCAGGGAACTCAGACTGAGTGAAATGATGATCACCAGCGACAGCCTGCGCCACCTCGCTGAGTTGACGGACTTGAAATCGCTCCACCTGGACATCCCGTGGGTCGGTGAAGACGATCAAGACGATGAAGCTGGACCAGAGTTGGAACACAAGTTGGAACAATTTGCGTATGCGGGCAAGATACCCCTGCTCGCGCACTTACCGGCGCTGCCGCGACTCGAAGCGATTGAATTCCACGGCGGACTGGTCCGCCTCGACGACCTGCGCCGATTTGCCTCATTGCCTCGCTTGAAAGCGCTCGATCTGAGCTACTCGGTCGTCAGCGACGCGGCCTTGGCGGAATTGGCGTCCCTGGAATCCCTTGAAGAGCTCGCAGTCGATGAGCACTTTGCATCGGAGGCGGGGCTTGAATCGTTGCTCCCACTCAAGCGTCTCAAGGTGTTACACCTCATAGATTACCGCGATACGGATGAATCGCAGGTCCCACTGCCGCTCGATCACGACGGGCAAGTCTTCGTGCGGGTAAGCGAGGTCGATCGTTGCCGCAAGGCGTTGGAGACGTTGCGGCATTCCAACCCAGGAATCGTGGTCGACGACGTCGACGATCCCATATTTATTGACGAGCTGCGCCACAAACGATACGACTTCGGGCCGGCTGATCGCCGCTGGCCAAACGGTCCTTTTTGAATCGACGGCCCGCTTAAGGGCTAGGATCGTCGTATCCGATTCTGTAGGGAACGCCCTCCGTGGCGTTCCGAGAAGCTGGGGCGACGTCATCTGGCAGGCCACGGAGGGCGTTCCCTACAGAGACCGTCCCATCTTCACGTTCTAGCCTTTGAGCGGACCGTTGTTTTGAATCGACCGACCGTGTCGGGCAGGTTGATGTACACGCCGGACAGGAGCGGGATCGCTAGTGCGGGTACAGGGTAATGATAGCCACCGTGCCCGCGGCCGGTTCGGGCGACGCGTCTTCGTACTGCTGCGAGTTGATCATCTCCAACTCGACTTGCGTCCGCGTCTGACCGTCGTTCAAATCCGTCACGTACGGCGCTGCTTGGGCCGGCGTTGGGTTCGGGTCGTCGAAATACTCGCCGAACAGAGCATCGACCAGGTCGGCGTGCAGTTCGGAGCTGTTGAGGAAGTCGGCCGCGACCTGATTTCTCGTCAACTGGCCCGCGTCGAGGACCGCGGTCCAATCCGTAATTCCAACCGGATCGAAAGGTCGCTCCAGCAAGCGTTGATACAGGAGCTTCACGAACGCCTGGTTCGCGTCCTGCGAGGTGGCGAGGAACGCGGCGGAAGCGTCGACGTAGAACTCCGGCGATGCGAGGATGTCGGCCTCCAAGCCGTCGGGGTCGCCGTTCGTCTGCCAGGTACTCACCCAAACGGAAAGCCCGGCGGACTCGGCCGCGCGGTTGAGGTACTGCACGTAGAATTGATTGACCAAGGGATCCAGCCGTTCCGGGCTGGTGAAGATTGCTTGCGCCACCACGTCCAGCGATGTTCCGTAATCGAGCTGGGCCGTCCAGCCCACCAGGCCCGCGTCTTCAGCCGGGCGGTGAAGCACTTGCTGGTAGAGCTTGTCGACCAGGCTGGCATTGTACGAGAGGATGGTGTCGGTCGCCTCGTTGCCGAACGCCCCGTCCTCGCTCACTTGGTAGGTGAAGCGGTCGATGCCCTGGAACGTCGAGTTGGGAGTAAACGTGACGGAACCGTCGGGGTTCAGCGTCAAGCTACCGTGGGACACGTTGGCGACGAGTGTCGCGGTCAGGTCCTGCGGCCGGCCGTCGGCCGACGTGGCGTTTGCCAGCACGCCCGTCGGCCCGCCGCCGCTGGCGGTGCCACCCGGTCCAAGCACGAACGTTTCGGGGTTGGCCGTCGGCGCCGACGGCGCGGGCGGAGCGACGACGGCCAGGCTTTGTATTGCAATCGGGCCGGGCGCGCCGGCGCGGCCGCTGCCGATCGTGACGTAAATGGTGTCATCGCCTTGGCCCGCGTATAGGTGGGTCCCGAAGACCGCCATTTGGCCATTGGCGTCGGTGCCGATCGTGCCGAGGCTGGCCGGCGACCCGTTGCCCCAGTCGATCGTCGCCGAGTACCCGCCAGGCCCGAGCGTTCCGTTCGGGTCGGCGAACGTCGCCAGCTCCTGGTTCACCAGGGCCTCGCCCGCCACGGAATTGACGGTAAAGCCGCCCTGGGCGGAAAGTGGAAGAAATCCGCCCGCGATGAGTTGTGGCACGAGGATGTTGGCGATGGGCGTGCCAAGACCGGTGACCACGTCGTACCCAGGCGTGGCCTGATAGGCCGGATTTCCGCCTTGAGTGACGTCGTGGAACGAGCTATGTAACTCATAGAGCAACGGCAAAGTTTGCGACGGCCCGTCGAGCGTGTCTTCACCCAAGGCCGCGCGGCCTTGATCTGCGATCGCGATCAGGCCGGCGAACTGGGGTGCCGCGGCACTGGTGCCGGCGACACCGTTCCAGGGCGTTGAGGCCCCATCGCTGTACGAATCGTAAATCGGCATGCCGAAGTAGGTCTCACCGCCGACGAACGACACGTCCGGGCTTGTGCGCCATCCGCCCGAATCAATCCCGGCAACGAGTTGATAGCTCGGCTCGACTTCGTAAGCGCTGAAGCCGCCCCCGCTGTACTCCGTAGCGATTTCGTCGATGTAGTTCCCGGCGGCATCGGTGTACAAATCCGTGGCCCCGACGCCCACGACGTTGGGCGACACCGCCGGATATGAGCCGAACGGGGAATCCACCGGATAGCCGGCGTTGCCTCGGTCGCCCGACGCGGCGACGAACGTGACCCCCTCGTGCCCCGCGGGCGTCGTGAAGGTCGCGTCCAGCGAATTCTCGCCGCTTGCGTCGAGAGAGCCGAAACTCATCGAGACCACCGACACGCCGGGCTGGTTCCGCGCCCAATCGACCGCATCGAACAGGTAGTTCGAGGAGTCGTTCGCCTCGACGAGCATGATCGTGGCGCCCGGAGCGATCACATGGGCCCATTCGACGTCGAGTGAGATTTCCGTGGCCCATTGGGCGTCGGGTGCGGGTGGCACTCCATTGACGACCTGTTCGACTTTCGTAAAGTTCGCCGCGGGTAAACCGAAGGCGAGATCGAACGATGCCAGATCCTGGGCAATGGTCGGGTCGTCGTAGGCGTCGACGATGGCGATTGTTTGTCCCGCCCCCGGCAGCAAGCCGTTGTCGTTGATCGGACCCAGCCCGTAGGCATTACGAACCTCCGACGGAGTGTAACCTGCCGGTGCGACACTGCCGTCCGAAGCGATGGCCACGCTGATGGGCTCAAACTGAGCGGACGCGGCGTGGTGTATGATCACCGTCGGCGCATTGCCTGCATTCAAGCCCGCCAACTCGGCGGCCGGTTCGAACAAGTCGGAGAATGGCCCGGCGGCCGGCGTGCCGCCGACGAGAAAACGTCGATCTTCGAGCAGCTCGATACGACCGACGCGGTTCCTCGCGGCGCCGCTTCCTCGATGGGAACGACGAAACGATTTTGTGAACGGCTTCAAGGCGGGATCCGATGACGTTCCAGATCGTGCGCGCAAACGAAAGAAGCGACTCTAGAGTTGAAAGTGGTCTTGCCAAAGCCAACCCCGCAGGTCCGCTATGACAAGTGTAGGACAAGAAACGGAAAGAGTTCATAACGGGTCTTCCCTCAAAATCGATGATGATCTTCGCCGTCATCATTGTTCTAGCGAGCGATCCTGATAGGAGCGGGGGCGCACGGCACCGGTCAAGCCGCTATAGTCGGCACGGTCCTCACGGTGCCAGAGCGGCAATCCTTCGCGGAGGCGGCGGGCAAGCACTTCCAGCTTTTCGGGAGAGCCCGCGGGGGCCTCGGTGGGGACGAACTGATCGGTCTCGACCGGGGTAAAATCCTTGTCGTCACCGATTTCCAGAATGGTTTCGAACACGTTGCGCACCATCGATAGACCCTCCAAGCGATGAACATGCAGTACGACCGCCATGGCGGCCCGGCCACTGGGTGAGCGCACGATTGTCGCAACGGCGGGCGGACTGTCAAGCAAATTGCCGGCACTTCAGCCGGATCATCCGGCCAGGATCTCCCACGGCGACGGGAGCGAATCGCGAGTAATCACGCGAAGGCAAGTAGCGTAGCGGCACGCCGAGGACATGCTCGACGATTGCCGCGGACCTCGGCGCAAGAAAAAGCCCCAACAAGGTGGGGCAGGAACCTTGAAGGGGCGTGTGCGGGGTTGCCCCCGACACGTTCATTATGACCGGCCGCGAGCGAATGTCAAGCAAATGGTTTCATTCTCCGTGACCGTTGGTGCCGTGGCCCAAGCCTCTTGGCGGCCACTCTCCCCATTTCGTCGGTATTCCGCTATCCTGGCGATAAGCCGCCGCGCCGCCGAGCGACTGCAAGCCACCAAGGAGCCGAATTTTGTTCGCCACCGAACCTCCACCAACCAATTACGATCTGCATTTCCGCGTGGCAGGAGTACCGGTGCGAGTGCATCCGCTTTTTTGGCTAATCACGATCCTGCTCGGGGCCAGGGGCGTGAATTCGAAAGAGGGCCTGGTGTTTTTGCTGTTATGGGTCGTTGCGGTGTTCGTCTCGATCTTGATCCACGAGTTGGGTCACGTCGCCGCATTCCGGTATTACGGCCTGAACGCACACGTGGTGCTTTACTCGTTTGGCGGCCTGGCGGTGGCCGATTCGGAGTTCGGCCGGTCTGGAAGGCGGCAGGTTGCCCGCCGCGGTCCGGCCGGCGACGCCGCGATCGCCTTCGCAGGACCACTGGCCGGATTCGTGTTCGCCTCGCTGATCGTCGGCCTCGTCTATCTGGCCGGCTATCACTTGCGTTTTTCGACGGGCCTGATCGAACAGCTCCAATTCGAAGTCGGGCCCCACGACCAACCGATTCCCTCGCCAAAACTAAGAATCCTGGTCTACGATCTTCTATTCGTGAACATCGTATGGGGCATCGTCAACCTGCTGCCGGTCTACCCGCTCGACGGCGGCCAAATCGCGCGAGCGGCGCTGACTTCGGCGAACCCATCGGAAGGCATGCGGCAATCGCTGATGCTATCTGTGGGCGTCGCCGGGGGCATGGCGATTCTGGCGGCCGTCAAATGGCACGAGTTGTTCATGGTTCTGATGTTCGGCTACCTCGCCTACATGAGTTACATGGTGCTACAACAGATGTCGGGCGGCGGCTACGGCGGTGGACGGGGATGGTAGAGCGCAAGGCGGAGGTGCCCGCCCGCCGCGTGGTGCTTTTGGGCGCGAGCAACCTGACGCGCGGCATTTCGACAGCGGTCGAAACGGCGCGGCTTCAATGGGGCCGACCGCTCGATGTGATGGCCGCGTTGGGGCACGGCCGTTCCTATGGCTTGACGAGCCGCCTGTTGGGCCGCACGCTCCCCTCGATCGTCGAGTGCGGGCTCTGGCCGGCGCTGGCCGCGCGCCCGCCGGCGCCGACCACGGCGCTGGTCACCGACGTCGGCAACGATTTGTTCTACGGCGCGGCGGTCGAGCGGATCGCCGGGTGGATCGAGCATTGTCTCGATCGTCTCGCGGCCTGCCAGGCGCGCACGAGCGTGGCCCGCCTGCCGCTGTGTAATCTCGGCCGAGTACGGCCGTGGCAGTTTCAGCTTTTGCGGGCGGTCTTGTTTCCCTCGTACCGCGGTTCGCTCGGCGAACTGGCCGAGCGCGCGGTGGAGCTCGACGATCGCTTGTGCCGCTTGGCGCGGCAACGCGGTTGCGCTTTGGTCGAACCGCGCGCCGAATGGTACGGCTTTGATCCGATTCACCTCAAGTGGCGCCGTTGGCCGGCCGCTTGGCGCGAACTGCTTGCGTTTAGTTCGAGCGAAGCGCGGGAGTCGGCGCGAGGATCGCTCGTTCGCGGGATTTATCTGCGGAGCTGTATGCAGGCCGAGCGCCGCTTGTTTGGCGTCGCACTCTCCCGCGAGCAGCCCTGCGGGCAATTGCGCGACGGGACGCGGATTTCATTTTACTAAATCTCGACGACCCGCTCACAGGCTTCAGCGGGCAAGACGAAGACCTTGCCGTCGCCCATGCGTCCGGTACGCGCGACCTCGACGATCTTACGGAGGATCTCTTCGACGCGCGCGTCGTCGACCCACAGGTTGATTTCGACCTTGGGCAGAAAGGCCAGCGAATACTCGCTTCCCTGGTACTGGTTGAGATAGTTCTTCTGCCGGCCGAAACCCTTGACCTCGCGGACGCTGACGGCCTCCAAGGGCGACCGTTTCAGGCCCTCGAGCACCTTCTCGGCCAGAAACGGTTTGACGATGGCAACGATTTGTTTCACGCGAAGCACTTCAACTGAAAAAGCTTTCGCCGGTCAGGTTCATAGGGGGCCGGGTGACCACATCCATATCACCCATCACCTTGGTTCGGCAGGCCAAGCGCATGGTGTCTTCGTTTCCGATGTAGGCGAACAGGGCGGGCGGATTGCACTTGAATTGGAACTTCTCCAACATTCCCGGCGGGCTGGCGTTTTCCATGCCTTTGGTGATCAACACCCGGCACGTGCCGCAGTGGCCGAAACCGTGGCAATTGAAAATCTCGTTCAATTTTGCGCCGTAACCGTTGATGCCGTTGTAGAGCTTGACGCCCGCCTTGAGGGCCTCTTGGCGAAGGTTCGCACCCTCGGCAACCTGAACTTGCTTCTTTTCATTGACGAAATTGACGATCGGCATCGAAATCCCCGTTTCGCGCTGGTTTGAATCGGCCGCCAAAGGGGCGATTGTACCCGTCAGGCCCGCTTTCTGGAAGAACCCAATACGACGTTGCCAGCCTTCGCGCGGGTCGTTGCAAAAAATGGGAGGGCGCTCCCTACGGATGCCGCCCCAGGAGCAGATCCAATTCCCTGATCCGAAGCTTGTGGCTGACGGCGAAGAAGATGGCCGAGCCCACCGTCATCGTCAGGCCGACGCGCAGTGCGACGACCAAGGTGCCCGGTTCGGAGGGTAGGCACGCCAGCGTAAGCCAGCCACCGATGAGCATGCAGGCGGTGGCCAGCAACGTCGAGGCCGCAGTTCGGCCGATTTCGCCACCGCGCAGGTTCCCCCAACGTCGAGAGAACTCCACCATCAAGAGCGTGGTTTGCAGCACGGCGGCCAGCGACGTGGCCAGGGCCAGGCCCGCCTCGGCCATGGGCCAGACCAAGAGCAGATTCAACGCGACGTTGGCCGACATGGCCTTGGCCCCGACGCGCAGCGGCGTCCGCTGGTCGCCCAAGGCGTAAAACCCTCGCACGATCACCGGCAAGGCGCAAAACGCCCACACGCCTAGTCCGTAACAAGCGATCATGCCGGCGACCCTTGACGCATCGGCGGCGGTGAATTCGCCGTGCTCGAACATCAGGGTCGATAGGGGATGGCTCAGCAATACCAGGCCGGCCCCGGCGGGTATTCCCAGGAACAACACCAGCCGCAGGCCGAGCGAGAGGTCTCCGCCTAATTGGTCGTGCCGGCCGCGCGCAGCGTGCCGACTAAGCAGCGGAAAGATGACCGTCGCCACGGCCACCCCAAGCAAGCCCACGGGTAGTTGGTAGAGTCGCTCGCCGTAATAGATGGCGGCCACCGCGCCCTGCCGCAAAGGGTAAGTCACGCCGCCCCCGAGCCACGCGATGGGTGCGGGACCATCGGCGGGTGCGGCCAGGAACCAGGCCATGAGGCTATCGAAAAAACCGTTGATCTGCGTGACGGCCAGCCCCAAGACCATTGGACCCAGTGACGCGACGATCTGAAGCAGAGCCTCGCGGCTGGCGGCCCAGTGGTAATCGAAGCGAAAGCCAAGGCGGCGGAGCATGACGACTTGGGCCGCCAATTGCAATACCCCGGCCACCAGCACCGAAGCGGCCAGGATGTAGGCTTGCGTTTCCTTGTCGGCGGTGAAACGCGGCGCTACCAGACAGATCGCAACCAGCCAGCAGATGTTCAACAGGGTCGGCGCCAAGGCCGGCGTGCTGAAATGCGCCAGCGCGTGCAGCGTGCCCGACACCTGCGCGGCCAGGCAAATGAAAAACAGGTACGGCAGCATCACTGCCGTCAAACCCACGAGGAGCGTCATGCCCGGAACGTCACCGTACCAATACCAGGTGGCGGCACAGGCCCCTTCGGCCAACAAAACCACCGCCGCCAAGACGGCGGCCAGCCAGACCAGGGTTACGCTGGTGAGTTGCCAGGCTTCGGTACGGCTGCGTTGGAGCCTGGCCGACAGGACGGGCAAGTAGCTGGCCGCCAAGGCCCCTTCGCCGAACAGGCGGCGGAACAGGTTGGGAATTCGAAAGGCGATTACGAAGGCGTCCATCACGCCATTGCCCGAAAGGCCCAAAAGCGAGGCCGTGGCCATGTCGCGGACCATGCCCAGCACGCGGCTGGCCAGTGTCCCCAAGCTGGTAACTCGTAATCCGGCAAGCACTTGGCTCCGTTCGGCGGTACTCATCGTGGTGGTATGGTAGGCCGCCTGGGAGAGCGTGGGAAGGGCAGTATGGACGCGTGGCAAAGTGTCGCATGATTGGCCGCGTCAAGCATATACAGGCGACTGAAGCCGGGCCACGGGTGCGGCGGGTCGGTTTGCCATCGAATCCGCAATGCATTATCCAAAATCCGAGTTCTTCCTTGCACGCCCCATTTCTTCAAGTCGGGCAACTCACCCGGCCGATTTGCCTGCCCAATGGGACCTGGATAGACTTATTCAAGCCCCTTCCACCCAAGCGAAGGCCCGAATCCCCCCCAACACCGCCCCCAAGACGCCACAAGGAGCCGCGCGATGGCCGAACGGACGAAGTACCAGGAAAAGATCATCAAGAACTACTACCAGAACCACGATGCGCTCGTCTTGCAACGGCTCGGCGAGCAAATCACCGAACTGTACCTCGCCGAGGGGAAAGCCCGCGCCAAACAATGGGAACGCGTCAAGACCTCGCTCGAAAAACTCAAGGTGCCCGCCTCGCGCGTCAAGCACATTGTCGAGTCGGACGATCCCGCGCTGGTGGCCAAGCTGCTCGAAGAATTGCTGGCCAAGAGCTGATGCCACTGGTCGACGTTTACCATCTCAGCCGCGACTACGGCAGCGTGCAAGCGCTCCGCGACCTGACGCTTTCCGTTGCTCCCGGCACGATCGGCCTGGTGGGGAACAACGGCGCCGGCAAGTCGACACTGTTGAAGATCCTGCTGGGGTTGCTGGCGCCCAGCGGAGGGCACGGCACGATCCTGGGGTGCGACATCGCGCGGGGGGGCCGCGAGCTGCGCGGTCGAATCGGTTACATGTCGGAGTCGGCCGCCGTCGTGCCGGTGCTCACCGGGGCCGAATACGTGACGTTGGCCGGCGATCTGCAGGGCATGCCGCACCGCGACGCCCGCCGGCGGGCCCACGAGGTGCTGGGCTACGTCGGCCTGGGAGAGCTGCGCTATCGCCGCTTGGAGGAATACTCGGCTGGCAATGTGCAGCGCCTCAAGTTGGCCGCCGCCCTCGTCCACGATCCGGAGCTGCTGCTGCTCGACGAACCCACGAACGGGCTCGATCCGGCCGGCCGTAACGCGATGATCGAGCTGCTCGACGACTTGATCGCCGAAACCGGCAAGAGCGTGATCCTTTGCACGCACCTTTTGGGTGATGTCGAACGGCTCTGCCGGCAGATCGTCGTGCTCGACCGCGGCTCGGTCGCGCGTTCGGGCACGATCGACGAGTTGCGTGCCGACGTGGTTCACCGTTATGAACTCGCTTGGCAAGGCGATGACACACGGTTCGTGGCGCGGCTGCGCGCCGCCGGCGCCGAGTGCGGCAACGTCACGGCGAAGGCGGCGGTCGTCACGGTCCCCGCGGACTGGTGCCCAAGTGAATTCTTTCGGCTTGCCGCGGCGGGCGGCGTCGTGCTGAACCACTTAAAGCCCGACGAGGAGAACTTGGAGCGGTTGTTCTTCCGGGTGACGGGTGACACGAGTGGGAAATCTACGTTAAAGGGGATAGGGGGATGATGAGGGGATAGGGGGATGAAATCAGAGCGAGTAGCGCGACGCGTACAAGGAATTACGAGACGTTCGACGAATGATGGAGCGAAGCTTATATGATAGGACGGTTCCACGCGGGGCGTGGGAACGAGAAATCCGCAATCCGAAGTCCGCAATCCGAAATTCCCAATCCCCCATGCCTATCGACACGGCCCGATATCACGGCTGGAAAGGCCCGCGGCGTTCGCCGTGGCTGGCGGCGCTGGCGATCGTCCGCGTGGCCTTGGTGCAGGTCTTTCGCCGCAAGGCGTACTGGGTGGTGCTGCTGTTGGCCTTGACGCGGTTCCTTTTCTTCTGGGCGATTATTTACGGCGTGACGCAGTTGGAACTGCCGCCGCGGATGCGACAAGGAATGCTGGAACGCTTCAACTTCAGCGCCGATCCGCAACCCGGCCAGGACGACGGTTACATCCTGTTCATGGCCGGTCAGAGCGTCGTGGTGATGATGTTGCTGGCATTCACAGGGAGCCTGTTGGTGGGGGGTGATTTCCGTCAGAACGTGTTACCGTTTTACCTTTCGCGGCGGATTGACCGGCGGCACTATATCGTCGGCAAGCTGGCGGCCGTGTCGACCATCGTGACGCTCATGACGACGATTCCGGCGCTGGCGCTTTTCGTCGAATACGGCATGTTCACGTCGTCGACCCGTTACTGGCTCGACAACTGGCGGGTGGTGGTCGGCGTGTTGGTCTACGGCGGCGTGTTGGCCGTGGTGCTCAGCACCGTGCTGGTTTCGCTGTCGGCATGGCTCGAACGGACGGCGCCGATCGTCGTCGCCTGGTCGAGCTTGTTCGTGCTGCTGCGCGGCGTGCGGACGGTGTTGGCCGACGAGGACTCGCCTTACTGGAACCTGATCGACTTATGGCGCGACATGCACGTCGTCGCC
The DNA here is from genome assembly GCA_035534975.1 of Pirellulales bacterium. Classification (GTDB taxonomy): domain Bacteria; phylum Planctomycetota; class Planctomycetia; order Pirellulales; family JAICIG01; genus DATKSN01. Next base: position 2,001 of record DATLQY010001088.1, on the reverse strand, counting down.
CGGTTGGCGTTCGACAAACTCGCCGACGACACCGAGCGACGGGTGGCGTACTGGGCCGTCGCCGTGCTGGCCGGGGTCTGCGGCGTGGCGCTGGCGGCGCTCGTGCGGCGAGTACGCGCGGTTGAGATTGTAAAATAGGTCAGTTGTCATTGGTCAGTTGTCAGGAGCCAGGAGTCCGGGCCGATTTTCATCCTTCCTCCTTCCTCCTTCCTCCTTCATCTTTCCTCCTTCATCCTTCATCCTTCATCCTTCCCAACCATGGACCTTACCTTCGACAACGTGACGAAATTCTACGGCCCGGTGATCGGGGTCAACGCGGTATCGTGCCGCGTGGGGCCGGGCATCACCGGGTTGCTGGGGGCCAACGGGGCGGGGAAGTCGACTTTGATCAAGCTGGCTAGCGGCCAGTTGCGCCCCAGCCAGGGCGAGGTTCGCCTCGGCAAGTATCGAGCATGGTCGACCGCCTCCAAGCGGCACTTCGGCTATAGCCCCGACATCGACCGCTTCTACGAAGAGATGACCGGCGGCGAGTTCGTCTACACGATGGCCCGCCTGAACGGCTACCCTCGCGCCGAAGCGCGGCGACGCTCGGACGAGGCGCTGGCCGAAGTGGGAATGAGCGAGCGGGCCTCGCGCAAACTGGCCGGCTGCAGTCACGGCATGCGGCAACGGATCAAGCTCGCCCAGGCCCTCGTTCACACGCCGGAGGTCCTGCTCTTGGACGAGCCGTTGGCCGGCATCGACCCCGGCGGCCGGCGTGAAATCAACGAACTGCTCCGGAGGCTGGCCGATCGTGGCCGGACCGTCCTTGTCTCCAGCCATATCCTCGTCGAGGTCGAACAACTCGCGGATACGATCTTGATGATCGCCCGTGGCCGGATCGTCGCGGCGGGCACGCTCGCCGAGATCCGCGGTCTCCTTGACGACCGGCCGCTGACCGTCGAACTGGTCTGCGACCAGCCGCGGCGGTTGGCCGGCCTGTTGGCCGAAACGCCCGACGTACGCGGCATTGAATTCCGCGGCGATGCGCTGGTTGTCCGCACCCGCGCGCCCGAAAGGTTCTTCAGACTGGTGGGAGAGATCGTCATCCGTCACGGTCTGACGGTCCGACGCATGCAAACGCTCGACGCCGGGGCCGACGCCGTGTTCGACTATCTCGAGCGAGGGTCGTCATGAGGCTGGCGAGGGCCTGGTGCGCGCTGGTCGGGTTGTCGTTTCGCCGACTGCTTTGGTCGACGAGCACGCTGATGGTCTTGTTGCCGCTGGCCATTTGCGCCATTTGGCTGGTGCGTACGCGTTATGATCGGATGGCCGACGTTGAAGCGGCGTTCCTTAAATTCAGCGAACACTTCGTGATCAATGCGTTCGTTCTTTTCGTGGTGCCGATTTGCGCCCTGGTTTATGGAACGACCGGCGTGGGGAGCGATCGCGAGGACCGGACGTTGCTGTTCCTGTTGGTGCGGCCCTTTCCGCGGCCGTTGCTACTCGCGGCCAAATTCATCGCCGCGATCCCCCTGGCCTTGGGCCTGATTGCCGGCAGCTTCTACGTCTACTGTCTCCTGGCGGGCGAGGCGGGAAGGCTGGCGTTCGAACTCTACTTGCCCTCGGTGCTGGGGATGACCCTGGCCTACGTCGGGCTGTTCCACCTGTTCGCCGTCGCGATCCGCCACTCGACGATCGCCGCGCTGGTTTACGGCATCTTCATCGAGTTGCTGCTGGGCCTCGTGCCTGGGATCATCAAGCGGGTAACCATTAGCTATTACGGTCGCGTGTTGATCTACTCCGCCGCCGGCCCGGAAGGCCTCGATGCTCCACGCGGCTTCGAGCCAATCAGCGCCGACGCCGCCGGATGGTCGCTGCTGGGCATCGCGCTGGGTTCGATGCTCCTGGCGTTCATCGTTTTTCAATGGAGGGAATATCGGGATCTAACGTGACACGGCCTTGGGCCGCAACCAGAAAACGGCGTGTAGTTGGCTATAGGTAGGAAAAGAGCGGGGACGC
>DATLQY010001087.1:0-5466 GCA_035534975.1 Pirellulales bacterium | reverse complement strand
GGGGATGTTGGCGCGGCGGGCGTAACCTTTCGAGTGCGGTCGAGGGTGGCGGCGATTACAGATCATCACCCTCGATACGGTCCGCGACGACTCGCAGAGCCAACGCTTGCACTCGCTCGACGGCCTCTTGCCGTGATTGTCCGTAGCTGAGGACTCCAGCCAATTCAGGAACCTCAGCCAGCCAGCGGCCATCGGTCTCTTGCTCAATTTCGATCGTCAGTGCCATGATTCGACGTCGCCAAAAACTGACCCTTCACCTAATGCGATCTTTCCTTCGACTTTCACGATCGAATGCGCAACACTTGAGCCGTCTCCTCGTAGCTCTTCTCCAAATCGACGGGCACGCCAAGGTTGCTGGCCAGCCACAGCGGCATCACCGGCAGCGGTTGGCCTACTTGAAGCCTGGCCGGCCAGTTGTCCCAATGCCAGGCGCCGTTGTCCTTGCCGTTGCGATAGGCAACGGCGCACGGGGGCGGTAACTCCTCGCCATTTTGGGACGGTGACAGGAACTCCAGCAGTTCTTGATGCAGGCTGGCGCGACGGTCGGTGGCAATATCGACCACAAGCAGACCGACCTGCTCCTGCAGATAGGCCGCGCATTTGCTCACGAAAGCCCGCCGCGACTCGATTCGATCCTTGTTGCGAGGGCTGACCAACTCGATGGCCGCCACCAATCGCATCCCTCGAACGTGGTCGAAAACACGCGCCTCAAATACGTCCTGATTGGGCCAATCGATCACGAGCGTCTGTGCCGGCGCCGGAGGAGACCAAACCGCGGTGGCCAAGGCGTTGCCGGGGTCCCTCTCGCCTTCGCCGGCGCCAGCCGTGTCATCGAAGGTCGCTACGTCTGCTTCCACAAAGGCGCCCAAATGCACTTGAGGCATGGCCCGATAACGCGGGGAGAGCGTGAATCCATTCAAATGGCGCACGATCGTATTGATCCAGGCGCTGTGAAAGCTCTCCCAGGGATTGTCGTCCTTCCAGGGAGAACGAAAATGATCGTCCAATGGCATCGCGGTCTTCCAATCGTGTCGTGTCGATGGCTAACGCGGGCGAGCCTTCCTAGGCCGTCGCACGCAATGAGTTGACGGCGGTTTCGGCCTAGGAAGGTCTCTCCCAGTTTAACGCGCCCTGGCGTCGGAACCAAGCCAGACCGGCACGTCTCTCGGTCTACCACCCATGTGGCACCGCCCGGCCGTGGTGTTCCGTGTGGTCGGTTGGCGAGCGGGCAAACGGGCCGAGACCGTTGCCTATCTCGGCAACCGGAGTTATCATTCGACGGCACGGAATCTTCCAAGGATCTCGCGCCAATGCCTTCGCCGCAAGGAGTCTCTTTCGATGACCAAATACCTCTTGCCGATCTTCGTCGTGCTCAACCTGACGGCGGCCTCATCCGCGGCCGACTGGCCCCAGTTTCGCGGCCCGAACCGCGACGATATCTCGGAGGAAACCGGCCTGCTCAAGTCGTGGCCGAAAGATGGCCCGCCGCTAGCCTGGCAAGTCAAGGGTCTCGGCGGCGGCTATTCCAGCATCAGCGTCGCCGGGGATCGTATTTACACGCTCGGCAACAAGGGCGCGGTGTCGAAAGTCGTTGCCCTTGATCGAGTCGACGGCAAAATCATCTGGTCGGCCGACGTCGGCCAGTCCGGCGGAAACCTGGGCTGCACGCCTACCGTGGACGGCGACCGCGTTTACGCCCTTGGCCAGGAAGGCGATCTGGTCTGCCTGCATACCAAGGACGGCAAGCGCGTTTGGCACCGTAACCTGCTCAAGGAATTCGGCGGCTCCATGGGCGGCTGGCATTATTGCGAGTCGCCACTGGTCGACGGCGACCGCATCATCGTCACTCCCGGCGGAAAGGACGCCACGATGGTCGCCCTTGACAAGATGACCGGCGAAACCGTCTGGAAATGCGCCATCGCCCTGCAGCACGCGAAAGCCGGCTATTCCTCGGCAGTCGTCGCGAAAGTGGGCGGTGTCAAACAGTACGTTCAATTGCTCGACGGCGGCCTCGTCGGCGTCTCGACCGACGGCAAGTCGCTGTGGATTTACGAGAAGCTCGGCCCCAACACCGCCAATATCCCGACGCCGATCGTCCTCCACGATCATATCCTCGCCGTGGCCGGCTACGGCAAAGGCGGCGCGCTGCTGACGCTCGCGGCCAGCGGAAATGATGTGAAAGTTGAAGAGGTTTACTTCAATCGCGAGCTGACCAACAAGCACGGCGGCGTGCTGGTCATCGGCGGTTACGCCTACGGCGACACCGACGATCAGGGCAAGCCCTTCTGCGCCGAGGTGAAGTCGGGCAAGGTGCTTTGGAAACGCACGGGCAACGAGGGACGGGGCAACGAGGGCACTCGCGATAAGGGCAGGGGCTCGGCATCGGTCACTTACGCGGACGGCCGGCTTTATTTCCAATACGACAACGGGGTCGTGGCGCTGGTCGAGGCATCGCCCGACGGCTACAAGGAGACCGGCACCTTCCAGGTCCAGACGGACGGACAAGCGTGGGCGCATCCGGTGGTCGCCGGAGGAATGCTGTACTTGCGCGAAGGCGACTCGCTGTACTGCTACGATGTGCGGGCGACGAAGTAGGTGTCGCCAGGTTGACGACCGGCGGCGCGCGGCAATTACATCAGGAGGCAACCAGGATGCCAATCGGCTCAAACACGGAAGAACAGGAGCTGCTTGAAACGCTCAAGAAGGTCGAGGCCCTGTTCAGCGGGACCACATTCGACGGCGAGCGCACCGCCGCCGCCGAGGCGATCGAGCGGATTCGAGAGCGCCTGCGCTCGGTGCAGGCCACGCAGCCGCCGGAGGAATTCAGTTTCTCGATGCCCGACAGTTGGTCGCGCAGGCTGTTCACGGCATTGCTCTGCCGCTACGGAATCAGGCCCTACCGCTATCGCGGCCAGCGGCGCACCACGGTCATGGCCCGCGTGCCCCGGCGATTTTTGGACGATACGCTGTGGCCGGAGTTCAACCAGCTCAACGAAGTTCTTCGTTCGTACCTGGAGCGAGTGACGGAGCGGGTGATCAAGGCCAGCATCTACGCCGACGACGCCGAGGCCGAGGTCCGCAACGAACCGGCCGCGCTCGCCGACGGCCGTGCGCTCGGATGAGCGAAACGCCAGTCGCTCTCAAAACCCCATCTGCCGCCGACCGAGTGTCAGAGCTACATGCTCCTCGCCTGGAGCCAAAGCCGCACCAAATGCCGCTGACGCTCTGGTTCGGGATAATCGAAGAAGTCCGTGCGATTGTGGAGAATCCAGCGGTTATTGATGAAGTACATCTGACCGGGATCGAGCGAGAATTCCGCCCGCAGTTCGGGGCGTCGCAAGACGTCGTCGAAGACGTCCAGGGCATGCCGCTGCGCCGGCGTCAAGGGTTGACCCACCTTTTCATGTCCCGCTTCGATCCAATATCGAAGATACCGGATGATCAATCCCGGGCCGAGTCGAGCAAAGACGGGATGACGAACGGTTGGCGATTCTCCCTCGCGGAGCCCTCCACGCCGATCGACGTGGAACTCGTGAAAGAGTGTCTTCAAGACATCGGGATTTTCCCGTAGCAGCACGTCATGCGCGGCGTAGCCGCTTACCATTTGGCTCAAACCGTCAAGCTTCGCCGTCCGCAGGCAGAGCAGCCCGACATAATCGACGATCGTTGCGCCAAATGAATTATCGGTGTGAAAGCTGCTTTCGTAATTCGTTACCGAGAACCGCGCTCCCGCCGCCACGTTCTGGCCCGTGTCGCGGACGTCGTAGAGCAGCGTTCCCTCGACGTTCTGTTGGACGGGGTCTCCCAACAACTGACCGATGAGCCAGTAGAGCGCCGTCGATTCTCGCTGCGAGCACCCTTCGACCGGCAATCGCTCGAGGATCACGAACCCCCGGCCCGCCTCAAGCGTTCGGCGTGCCGACGCCAAATGGCGGCTCCATCTCGCGCGATCCTGGCCGGTGATCCAAAGCTCCTTTACCGCGCGCGGTTCCGGCGCGAGGCCGGCAAGGTGCGCCCGCAGTTCCGCGACGAATTCCTCAGGTAATGATTGATACCAGGCCGCACGGTCGTCGACCGTGTCGGCTTGCCACGCCCTGTGATCGACGGCCACCTGTGTCGGTTTGAGTGCCTTTGACATGCCACCAGCATGCCGCGCGGGTGGCCGCTTGGCAATCGGTATTGACAGGATGCCAGGATGATCTGGATAGAATTCGGCGTTGACGATAGCTCAACCTAATCCTGTCGATCCTCCAATCCTGTCCAAGTCAGACACTGGCGATCTTCCAGCCGCTCAAGGCGGGGGCGGAATCTTTTGATCCGGCGGTCCGGGCGGGCAAGACGAGCTGCTTTCCGACGTGAAAAAAAGCTGAATCGCATGCAACGGGTTCCTATGAATGGGGCCAATCGTGACACCGCTTCCTCTTCTGCCCCGCGAATTGCCCCTAAGTACAATCCTGCGCGAGCACAGGACTTGGTCACAGTTATTTCGCACGAATTCCCGCGAGGACTTCCGAGCCAGGTCGCGGTTGGGACCGGAGTCCGGCGAGGGCACACCTTGCGCGTCGCTGGCCCGCGCTTGGTCGGCGGTTGGCGCACGGCCGCCGAGAGGTTGGTATCCACAGATTGAGAAGATTGCGTAGCGCGGCCATCGGCCGCAGCCCGTTCATTTGCACGAAGCCACGGATGAAACACAGATTGAACACGGATGGGACGTGACCGCCTTTCTCCGTTAGCAGTTTCTAACGTGGCCTCTTGATTCGTGTTATTCGTGATATTCGTGGACCGTTGCCGGCGTAAGGGTCCACGAATCACACGAATGAAGCCGACGGTTTTGCGGTTGCAAGTTCTTTGCTCAGCATGGTCCTGGCCCTCCAAAGATCCTCGATTCTACCCGCGCGATCGGGCGCACAGCCGCTGGGAGGAAGGTATCCACAGATTGAGAAGATTGCGTAGCGCGGCCATCGGCCGCGGCCCGTTCATTTGTACAAAGCCACGGATGAAACAGAGATTGAACACGGATGAACCATCAACCCCTTGATCTGTGTTTCATCCGTGTTTGATCCGTGGCAAAGCTCTTCTTTTTTTGGCGGTGATCGAGAGCGCGTGCTATTCGGGTTTTCCTTCCAATTTGGCAATCAGTTGCCTGAAGTCTTCACGCGTGCGCAGCGCGTCGAGGTCGGTGTCTTGTTTCATGTGAGCCGCGTTGTTGAACCCGGCGGCGACCGTTTGCTTGAGCCATTCCATCGCCTGGTCGGCCTCGGCGGTGGCCTCTTTCGCGGCAGCTTCGGATGGGTCGCGCGCACGGAGGACCGCCGCGGTGACGGCGCGATAACAGGCCGCGTCGTACAGACTTCCGGCGTCGGCGTGCTTCAGCTCCTCCCACATTTCGGCCGTCGCACGGCAACCGGCGGCGTCGTTGCACTTCGCGAAGTGCCGCAGGCGAATGCCGATCAAACCCTGGATCAG
>DATLQY010001086.1:0-3365 GCA_035534975.1 Pirellulales bacterium | reverse complement strand
CGGCCCCAGGCTCGGAATGGAGATTTTCTTGCCGAAGGAGACCTCGGCGCTGGCCATCACCACGAGCTGCGACGGGTTGTTGAGGTTCTGCAAGGAACCGGACAGGCTGTCGATGAAAAAGCCGGTGTCGCCGACGGGGATGGGGGCGTTGACGGTCAGACCGATGTCGTCGAGTTGGCCGTTGACGATGTCGAGCTTGTCGAGGGAGATGTCGATGTTGTCGGGCAAGTCCAGCATGCCGCTGGCGCTGAAATTGACCCCATTGGCGCCGGTGCTGAACGAGATCATCAGATCCTGGATCGAAAACGGCCCGATTTGGGCGCTGGCCGTGATCTGCAGCCCGCTGGATGGAATCGACAAGGCCCCGGTGTTCGTGTCGATCAGCAGTCCGCCCTTGCTGATTGCCGCCGCGACCTCGAAATCGCTGGTGAAATCGAGCATGACGCCGCCGGAAAGCTCCAACTGGTGTGCGGCGCTGGAGTACTGAATGCTCAGATTGTTGGCCGAGACGTCGATTCCGAACAGCGAAAAGCTGCCGCTCACCGCGATGCTGAGGCTCTGGAGTTGTCCGTTTTCGATGAGGATGCCGGGGTCTTGCTGGGTGCCCAGCGTGGTATCGAAGTTGATGAAACTGCTGTCGACGCTCACGCTTCCGAACAGGGCGAACTCGGCGGGCGTGGCGCCGGCGGCGGCCACGTAGGCCACGGTCAAGTCGTTGGCCTTGATCGTCAGGCCGAACAGATCGATGTCGCCCGAGACTGCGGCCTGCATGCTTTGGAACACGCCTCCCTGAATCACCAGGCCGGGACTGTACGTGCCGCCCAGGTTGATGCCCACCATGGCGCCGTCGAAGGCGAACGAGGCGCCCCCAGAAATGATGTAGCCGTCGCTCGAGGCTTGGTACTGAATGCCCAGGTCGTTGGCCTTGATGTCCAGACCTTCGATCGTGAGGTCGCCGGTGACCGCGGCGTCGAGGCCCACGAGACCGCCGGTATTCTGGTCGATGACGATGCCGGCGTGGTTATTCGCGCCCAACTGCACGTCGACGGTATCATTTGCCTGTCCGGGCACCGGCAAGGTGAACGAGGCGGTGCCGGTGATGGTCAGGTTCGTGGTCGCGGAATCCTGAACGGTGAGGTTGCCGCTGAACGTCAGGCCGGCGATGGCGATGCTGCTGGTGACGGAGGCGTCGAGACTTTGCAGCGAACCGTTGGCAATCACCAGACCGGGAGCGGAGGGGGTCCCGAGCGTCAGGCCCAGCGAGTTGCCGGCCGCGGCCAGGCTGGCGGAGCCGCTCAACTCGAATTCATTGGTTGCCGATGCCGAGGCGTAGTGGACTTGCACGTCATTTCCGGTGGTGAACTTCAGACCTTCCTCGCTGAAGTTCGTCGCCGCGGCCAGGGTGACGTCGAGGCTGGTGAGTTGGACGCCGGCGCCGCTGAGAGCGACGTGATCGGCGCCCTCGACCGCCAGGTCGAGCCCTGGAAAGCCCGACAGTGAGAACTCGCCTTGCACGTCGAGCTCCTGGCCGGCGAAGTGCAGACCCGTCACCGCCATGCTGCCGCTCGCCACAGCGAGGTCGGCGCCGTTCGAATCGGTGCTGGGCAGGGTGAAATAGCTTGGACCGAGCAAGCCCGGCGCCTGGAACTCGTGCGCGTGGGCATCGAGCAAGGCGACGGTCGTGCCGCCGGCGTCGGCGCTGACGGCGCCGCTGGTGGCGAACGTGCCGGTGGCGTCGGTGCTCGTGAACTGCACGCCACTTTGCAACCGCAGCAAGGGCGTGAAGGCGCCGCCCTGGGTTGGCGCGACCCCCACATCGACGGGGCTGTTCGTGGTCACGACGTTGTTCGCGTCGCTGAAGGAGCCCGCCGTCATGAATTCCAGGCCGCTGAAGATCTCGACCGCCGGCGCCAGGCGGACTTCGAGCGGTTGCAGGGATAAGCGCGGCCGCTTTTGGGGCTGAGCGCGCCGCCGCCGCCGGTTGCGTGAAGGCCGCGATCCAGCGGTCGAGCGTTGCCATACTTCGTTCAGCCACATAGGGGGGGACCTCCACATTCTTGGGGACGGCACGTCGGCGCCACAGCTAGCGCCGCGGGGTTCGGCCGGAGGGGCGGGAGTCCCTGCCGCGGTCATTCCGCGTGGGACCATCAAAAGTCTCTTCCTTAGCTATTGCAAGATGTGTAACAGCATTTGGAAACAGGCCGGGGGCTTGACCTATGTCCGGATGCTGAGGGGCTGCCCCTGCGAGCGTAAAGTAGTAGGCACACTCCGCTGTGCCGCGACTTGGACCCCCAGCGTCCGGAAGCGCGGGAGCGGGTGGATATGGGTGTGGCCGCTTTTGTGCTGACGAAAGGCAAGCTCACCGTCGATGCTAGCCGTCGACGCCGTCGGGAGGACCACCGAGTTCGCCCAGCCGTTCGCGGCGCCGCTCGACGGCGCCGGCGTCCAGGTCGCGGAGCGTTCCCTCGGCGTCGAGCTCCATGCCGGTCAACACCTCGACCCAGCAGCGGATCCGCTCCGCGTCGCCGGGCAGCGGCACGGGCACCTCTTGTGAGCGGAATTCGTGGTTCACGCTGATCGACATCATGCGACTTCCGTCGGACGTGAAAGCGACGTGGTACACGGCCTCGCCGTGGTGGATGGGCGGGCCAATCGGCTTGCCGGTGGCGGTGTCCCACAGGCGCGCGTCGTGATGGTCCCACAAGCCCGTCAGGATGCTCCGGCCGTCCGGGGAAAAGGCGAAGCTGAAGATCGTGCCGGCGATGTCGGACAGGCTTCCGCTCAACGGCCGGCCGCTCTCCAGATCCCAGGCCCGCGCCAGGTGTTCGCCGTCGCCGGTGATGACGACAATTTTCCCCTCTACGAAGCGGATGTGTTGAACGCGCCCGGGCGCCTTCCAAACGCGGAGGATGTTTCCCCTGGCAGCGTCCCACTCCCGCACTCCGCCGCTCGCATCGTGAGTGTAGGCGGCCCGGCCGTCCGGCCCCAGAACCAATCCGGAATACTGCGGCGGCAGCTTCCAAGGGGGCCCTTGAAGCTCGCCCGTCGGGATCCGGTGTATCGAGACACTGCGATCCGCGCGGGCAACGGCGACGTACGCGCCGTTCGCGCTGAAGTCGAGCCGATCGATCTCCGCGCCCGCCGGGCCTTCGCCGATCTTTTGCCCGCCAGACCGGTCCCAGAGGCGGATGTCGTTCCGATCGCCGACGGTGAGAATGCTTCGGCCGTCGGGGCAGTAGAAGGCGGAACGCGCCTGCTCGCCATGGGCGAGAAGCGGCCCGGCCGGCTGGCTTGTCACCACGTCGAACTCGCGCACACTGTCGCTGCCGATGCCCAGCACGCTGCGGCCGTCCGGGCCGATCGAG